>CAIPQY010000124.1 GCA_903867275.1 uncultured bacterium
CCGGAGATCGGCAGCGAGCTGCGCGCGCGCACCGGCATCGAGACCATCTTCCGAAGCAACATGCTGCCCATGCAGCTGCTCGATGCGGCGCGACGCGCGCGACAGATGTCGCTGCTGATGCCGCTGGCCACGCACACTGCGCCGGTGAGCGCCGACCTGGACGCCTTCCGGCGCGTGTGCGAACGCGTGCCGGGCTGCGGCATCGTGGATCGCTCGCAGGTGCTGTTGCAGATGCGCGCGCGCAAGAGCGCCGACGAGGTGGCATGCATCGAGCACGCGGGCCGCATCACCGGCCTGGGCTTCCACGTGGCGATGGCCATGCTGAAGCCGGGCATGAACGAGTTCCAGCTGCAGCGCGCCGTGGAAGAGGCGTATCACCACGGCGGCGCGCGCGATCTGGCGTTCCGCACCATCGCCGGCGGCGGCTTCAACAGCACCGTGCTGCACTACCACGCCAACGACCAGCCGCTGGAGGCCGGTGAGCTGGTGTGTCTGGACAGCGGCGCGAAGTGGGCGGGCTACAGCGCCGACGTCACGCGCACGCTGCCGGTGAGCGGTCGCTTCTCGCCGCGCCAGCGCGAGGTGTACGAGGTGGTGCTGCAGGCGCAGGCCGCGGCGATCAAGGCGTGCCGACCGGGCAAGCGACTGCACGAGGTGGACGAGGCCGCGCGCGGCGTGATCCGCAAGGCGGGCTTCGGCGACTACTTCATCCACAGCATCGGACATCACCTTGGCCTGGAGACGCACGACGCCAATCCCGACGAGCCGCTGGCCGAGGGCGCGGTGGTGACCATCGAGCCGGGCATCTACATGCCGCAGGAGTCGATCGGCATCCGCATCGAGGACGACATCCTGGTGACGCGCCGCGGACCGCGCACGCTGACCGCGCACATTCCAAGCAGCGTGGCCGACATCGAACGCCTGATGCGGCGCTAGTCGCTACAGGTCACCGGCGTCGATCGGTCGCGTGAGAAAGCCGTGCATGCTGAGCAGCACCAGGCTCCATGCGACCGGGAACAGCGCGATGCCAACGGCCGAGTAGATGAGGCCGCGGCCCCACTTGTCGCGCTTGCGGCCCACGATCTCGCTGGACACGATGACGAACATCACCAGCGCGAACTTGAACGCGATGGCGCCCGGCAGTTCCCACTTGTCGATAATCAGCTTGGCGACCGGATTCAGCTCCAGTCCGCCGCGCCGCAGGATGTGCCAGGTGAAGATCACGTCCACCGACGACAGCAGCAGCAGCCACACATAGGCGTTCTGGTAACGCATCGGCGGCGCGCTGAGGAACGGCTGCTCGTCTGGGGAGCCGTTCGAGTCCTCGGGTCGTTGCGAGGGATGCACGGATCGGAGTATGACATGCCGTGCGGTCCGAGACGAATCGCCCCGGTGCGGCAATGATCCGGTCATGCACACCGTCACCCACACCGGCGCCGCCCCCGAGGCGGCCAAGCAACATCATGCCGCCGTGATCCACATGGATCACCGATCCGCCCGCCTGCTCTATCTGGAGGAGGACGCCTGCATCGACGGCGGCTCTTTCGAGATGGACTGGGAAGGCCGCGCCTTCCGGCAGACACCCACGGACGCGCGGCATGGATCGGGGCGCACGCATCCCGACACCAGCGCGCTGTTTGCCGCCGTGGCCGAAGCTCTCGCGCGCACCGAGCATGTGGCGCTGGCCGGCCCCGGATCGGCCAAGCGCGAATTCGTGCAGTGGCTGCTTGAACACCGCCACGAGATCGCCGACCGCATCGAGGCGGTGGAGGATGTGGATCGCGTCACCGACGGCGAACTGGCCGCGGCGGGACGACGCATGCTGCACGCGCCACCCGGCCGTCGTGTCTGGCCGCGCAATCAGCCAGGCTGACCCGACCGCGTCGCGTCGATCACTTCTGGATCTGCACCACGCGCGTCATGCCCGCGGCCATGTGCCACGCGATGTGGCAATGGAAGAACCAGTTGCCGGGGTTCGAGGCGGTCCACTGGATCACCAGATCCTCGTGCGGAGGCACCATCACGGTGTCCTTCAGCGGCGGATCGATCAGGTTCAGTTCGCCCGGCTTGCCCAGCACGCGGTACGAGTGCCCGTGCAGGTGGAAGGGGTGCGACATGCCGGTGGTGTTCGTGAAGATCATGCGGATCTCCTCGTTGTTCGCCAGCGTGATGGGATCGGCCTTGGGATACACCTGGCCGTTGATGCTCCACATGTAGGGCTGCATCGAACCGCCAGCGTGGATGTGCATCTCCTTCACGCCCTCGGTGGGGAACTTCTCCGGCCGAAGCGCGTGCATCTGCGGCAGCGTGAGCATGCGCGGGCCCCAGGCGACCGGCGACATCTCCGGCATCGTGTCGGGCGAGCCGGCGTAGTGCAGCACGCCGCGGATCTCGTTGCCGTCACCGGTGACGCCGCGAATCCACTGCGAACCCGAGCCGTCCGCCTTCAGCAGCAGGTCGTAGCGCTCGCCGCATCCCACCCACAGGTTGTCGACCTCGACGGGCTTCAGCGGCATGCCGTCGCTGGCGATCACGGTGAGCGGATGGCCATCCACCTGGAAGCGCAGCGCGTAGGTGGTTGAGGCGTTGATCACGCGCAGGCGAATCACCTCGCCGCGGCGCACTTCCACCTTCTCCAGTTCAGGGCCGCTGGCCGGATCGAAGCGACCCTTGCCGTTGATCAGGCCGCTCTCGAAGGGAACGTCGCCGAAGTCCTCCTTCTTGTCGCCGCCCATCTTCTTGTCACCCATCTTCATGCCGCCCATGCCCTGCTGCTCGCGCATGCCGGGCATGTCCTTCATGCCATCACCCATGCCGCCCTGCATGGGCATCTTGCCCATGGCGTCCATGTAGGTGCCGGCGCGCAGGTTGGCCATGATCTTGTCGCCCGGAAGCAGGAACCAGTCGGTGAACAGCAGCACCTGATCGCGGTTCACCTGCGCGATGGACTTCGCATCGTCGATGATGAGCGCGCCGAACACGCCATCCGCCTCCTGCTCGGCCTCGTGCGAGTGGTACCAGTGCGTGCCCGCGGGCTGCGCCTTGAACTGGTACAGGAACTCGCCGCCCGGCGGAATGGCCGGGCCGGTGATGCCGGGCACGCCGTCCATGTCGTTGGTGCCGATCTGATGCATGCCGTGCCAGTGCACGGTGGTTGGCACATCCATCTTGTTCACCACCTTCACGCGGATGGTCTCGTTCTCCTTCGCGTGGATGATGGGGCCGGGCACGGTGCCGTTGATGGTCATCACCGGGCGCGAACGACCATCCGGCGCGGCGGTTGCGCGCTCGATGGTGAACAGGATCGGTTCAGGACCGGCCTGCAGCGGAACGGACGACGGCGGCTCGGCGATGGCCAGCGAGGCGATGGCCGAGGCGCAGAGGGCGATCAGGCAGGCTGAAGCGCGGAACGACGAAGGGATGGCGATGGAACGCATCCCGCAAGCATAAGGCGCGCCTCAGATCAGACGATCATCACTGGCGATGTTGAACGCCGGCGCCACGTTCACCTGCACCAGCTTCTGCTGCTGCAGGCTTTGCGCGGTGTCGGGGTCCACATAGTCCGAGTGGCAGCTGGCCTTGCCCTCTTCCGCACCCACCACCTTCTTGGTCTTGGACGCGAGGCGATGGATCTCGTCGGGGCTCAGCACGCCGCGCTTGGCCAGGATCTCCTGCTGCTCGGCGGTGAGCGCCGCGCTGCGCACGGGCTTGCCGCGCTCGAAGCCCTCGGCCTTGCCGCTGGCGAACTCCTGGATCTCCTTGCTGATGCGCACGCTGCACCAGTCGTGGCCGCACATGGCGCAGAAGTCGGTGTCCACGTCGAGATCCTCGTCGTGGTAGGCGCGCGCGGTGTCGGGGTCGAAGCTGAGCTCGAAGTGCTTCTCCCAGTTCAGCGCGGCGCGGGCCTTGGTGAGTTCGTCGTCGCGATCGCGCGAACCCGGAATGCCAAGCGCCACATCGGCCGCGTGCGCGGCGATCTTGTAGGCGATGCAACCCTGCTTCACGTCGTCCTTCTTGGGAAGGCCCAGGTGCTCCTTCGGCGTGACGTAGCACAGCATGCTGGCGCCGTGATACCCCGCGGCGGTGGCGCCGATGCAGCTGGTGATGTGGTCGTAGCCGGGGAAGATGTCGGTGACGAGCGGCCCAAGCACGTAGAACGGCGCGCCGTGGCAGAGGCGGCGCTGCAGCTTCATGTTGAACTCGATCTGGTCGAAGGGCACGTGGCCCGGGCCCTCGATCATCACCTGCACGCCCTGTCGCCACGCGCGCTCGGTGAGTTCACCCAGCGTGGTGAGTTCGGCCAGCTGCGCGCGATCGGTGGCGTCGGCCAGGCCGCCCGGACGCAGTCCGTCGCCGATGGAGAAGGTGACATCGTGGCGACGCATGAGGCGGCAGATGTCCTCCCATGCCTCGTACATGGGGTTCTGCTTGCTGTGCACCAGCATCCACTTGGCGAGCAGGCTGCCGCCGCGGCTCACGATGCCGATCAGGCGATCCTTGATGAACGGCAGGTGCTCGCGCAGCACGCCCGCGTGGATGGTGAAGTAGTCCACACCCTGCTTCGCCTGATGCTCCAGCGTGTCCAGGATGATGGCGCGATCCAGATCCTCGATCTTGCGGCCGATGATCATGCTGTAGATGGGCACGGTGCCGATGGGCACGGTGCTGTTGCGCACGATCGCGTCGCGGCAGGCGTCCAGGTCGCCGCCGGTGGACAGGTCCATCACCGTGTCGGCGCCCCACTTCTCCGCCCACTGCAGCTTCTCCACTTCCTCGTTGGTGCCGCTCGACACGGGGCTGGCGCCCATGTTGGCGTTGATCTTGGTCTTGCTGGCGCGGCCGATGGCCATGGGCACCAGCTTGTGCTGCAGGTGATTGCGGTTGGCGGGAATCACCATGCGGCCCGCGGCCACTTCGTCGCGGATCTGCGCGGGCGTGAGGTGCGTCTCGCGCTCGGCCACGCGCCGCATCTCGGGCGTGATGGTGCCCAGGCGCGCGTGCTCGAGCTGCGTGATCGGCGTGAAGCCGGCAGGTGCCACCGCGCGAATGAAGGCGCCCACGCTGCGGTGGTTGTGACCGGCGCAACCGTTGGCGTGATCGGCGGCGGCGGCAAGCGTCCAGCCTTCGGGCAGGAAGTCCCACGCGGTGCGATCGCTCGGCTGCGGCATGCCCGGCGTGTCCGGACTGGCGAAGGCGCGCGGCCCGCCGATGTCGGCGCGCAGCGCGAAGGAGCCAGGCGTGGTGCCCTGCGCTTCGGTGGATGGATTCCACGCACCGTGCATCGGCATGGCAATCACTCCATGGTTGATGTCACCGGTCGCTGATTCTTTCGCAAATGGCTTGTTCATGAAAAACCTTTTTTGTGAACGGTCTTGAGCCGTCGCCTCTGGCATCGCAGCGTGCCAGATGTCGTTTCCAGCGGAAAACCCGCCTGTTGTCGCTTCCCTCCGCCGGTTCGAGCCGGATCAGGTTCACGGGTGCTTCTCAGCGAATGCCCCAATTTGGCAAGCGCGCCCCGAGCGACGCAGGCCATCATAGCGATATCTTTGTGGGCATCCTTCCATCATCGAATGTCGTTTCGATGTCCGATGATGGTCGTGCTTCGGTGAAATCTTGTCGCAAATGGGTGTCCGGGACCCGAGCTTGCATCAACACAACCTGCTCACCCCGAGACTTTCCATGCCGATCATGAAACAACCGCCCGAGGCGTTCCCGCAGAACCTGCCACCGCTCGACGAGGCCGATCACAAGATTATCGACCTGCTGCGCGAGGACGGTCGCATGAGCGGGCGCGACATGGCGCAGCGATCGGGGCTGTCCGAGGCCAACGTGAGCCGCCGCATGGCGCGACTGGTCGAAGAGGGCTCCGTGCGCATTCTTGGCATGGTGCCCGCCGCGTTGCTCGGTCTGCACATGCGCACGGTGCTGCTGCTGCACTGCAAGGGCGACCCCACCTCGACCGCGGAGCGTCTGGCGAAGCTGCGCCATGTGCACTGGTGCGGTTCCGCCTTCGGCGCTTTCGACATCGTGATGTACGCGGTGCTGCGCGACGAGCGGCACCTGATCGACTTCGTGGAGGAGATCTTCGGAAGCGACACCAACATCGAGGATCTGGTGATCTGCCCGGTGCTTGAATACTTCTCGCCCGAGTCGGCGCATTCGACGAAGGCCGAAGACGCGAGCAGCGACGCCCAGCTGCACCGTCGCAGCGCGTCGATCGACGACGTGGACCGATCGCTGCTGCGCACGCTGCAGGTGAACGGTCGTGCCAGCTTCGCGGAACTCGCCGAAGCAAGCGGCATCTCGGCCACCAGCGCCGCCGACCGCTTCCGTCGCCTGCTGGCCGATGGCATCGTGCAGATCCTCACGCTGCCGAGTCCCGCCCGCATCGGCAACCTGGTGCGCGTCACCGCGTGCATCCGCGTGAAGGGACCGTTCCGGCGGGTGCTTGAACAGGCCGCGAACATGCCCGGGTCGCTGTGGCCCTGCGCCACCGCCGGCCCGTTCGGCGTGGTGATGGACTTCGCATGCCCGGATGAACAGGCGATGAACGACATGCGTGCGCGAATCATGTCGATTCCCGGCGTGACCGGCGTCAGCCTGTCGCTGCACCGAAAGGTGCTGCGCGACGACCTGGCATGGGGTCTGGATGGCGCGTCCACGCCCGCATCGGGCGGCTGAATCCATCGCCCACCGCGCGGCTACCTTGCCCGCATGCGCGACATCTCGCTGAACGAGGTCCAGGCCGCCGCTGCACGCATTCAGTCCATGGTGCGGCGAACGCCACTGCTTGACGGCGGCGAGCTTTCGCGTGAGGCCGGCGTGACGGTGCGCCTGAAGATGGAATCGATGCAACGCACCGGCAGCTTCAAGTTGCGCGGAGCAAGCAATGCGGTTGCGCTGCTTGATGCGGCCATGGGCGAACGCGGCGTGGCCACGCACTCGAGCGGCAATCACGCGCTGGCGCTGGCCACCGCGGCGCGCGCCAAGGGCTACCCGTGCACGGTGGTGATGCCGAGCGATGCACCGCGATCGAAGCGCGAGGCGGTTGCGGCGGCGGGCGCGCAGATCGTGCCGTGCGAGCCCACCATGCAGTCGCGGGAGGCGACGCTGGCCGAAGTGGTGGCGCGAACCGGTGCGGCCGTGGTGCCGCCCTTCGACAGCGTGGATGTGGTGAACGGTCAGGGCACCATCGGCCTCGAGATCGTGCAGGAGTGGCCGGATGTGGACGCGATCGTGGCGCCGATCGGCGGCGGCGGCATGATCGGTGGCATCGCGGTGGCGGCCAAGGGTCTGAAGCCGAGCGTGGCGGTGGTGGCCGCGGAACCCGCGATGGCCGACGATGCCGCGCGCAGCAAGATGTCCGGCGTGCGACAGCCGCCCACCAATGCACCCACGCTTGCGGATGGATTGCGTGCCGGCATCGGCGCGATCACGCTGCCGTTGCTGCGCGATCATGTGGACAGCGTGATCACCGTGAGCGAAGCGGAGATCGCGCAGTGGATGCGCTTCGCCTTCGAGCGCCTGAAGCTGGTGATCGAGCCCAGCGCGGCCGTGGGCGTGGCGGCCATCCGCTCGCCAGCCTTCAAGGCCATGGCCAAGCAGGCCGGTTGGCGCAATGTGGCCCTGGTGATCTGCGGCGGCAACGTGGACCTGGATCGGCTGCCCTGGCTCAGTCAGTGAAGCTGATCAGCACCAGCGCCACGTCGCCGAAATCCACGATGCCGTTGCCGTCCACATCCAGTTGGGGGTCACTGTCACCCATGGCCAGCAGCACCAGCGCCACGTCGCCGAAGTCGACATGACCGCTGCCATCCACGTCGCCGAAGGGTGAGGGCGCGCCGGCGTCGGCGCGCATCCACCACACGCCATGAAAATGGCCCGGTACCGGCGGCGGATCCTGCGGACCGGTGTCCGGGTTCACCTCTGTGCACGGCTGGCCGTAACGCAACGTGCGCGTGGCCACTGCCATGCCCACGGTCACGCGGTACTCGCCCGGTTCGAGCGTGCGATCAATCGTGGCCTGACCGCCGGGCAAGGCAAGCGCTTCGTCCAGCGTGACCAATGGGCCGTCGCATGGGCCCTGCGCCAGCACCAGCTGCGCCGGAAAGTCCGCATGCAGCTCGATGTGCATGAGACGGCGCTCATCCACCTGCAGCAAGTGCGCATCCACGTCACGCACGCCATCGCCGGTGATCACGCCCTTTCGCGGCTGACCCGCGAGCAATGGCGCGTGCGCCGGATCGCCGCGCCGACCGCATCCCTCGCTTCGTGATTCGTAGCACGCTTCACTCTCGTCCACCGCATCGGCGGGCACGGTCAGCACGGGCGCGGCACCACCACACACCAGCGGCACCAGTTCCACGCACAGCGCATCCCACACGCTGGTGCAGCTTGGATCGATGCGTCGCACCAGTTCGCAGCACTCGGGCGACTCACAACCGGGCCCCATATGCGCGGCCGTGCAATCACCGCGGCTCGGACACACCATGCCGCGGCACTCGGTGGTGGCCAGACTCACGCAGTCGGCATCCCATGTCACGCTGCAGCAATCCGGGTTGAATCCGCACACGGTCTCGCAGCATGGCGTGGTGAAGCAGCCTGGGCCCGCATGCACACCATTGCAGTCACCCGCAGGCGGACCACATGTGCCGATCAGGCTCGACACCTCGGCGTCGCTTGCAGCCGAAGGTTGCGGCTCAGGCCACTGCAACACCGGGCCCATGTCGAGCAGGCCGCGCGCCTCGTCGGCACCATCGAGCGCGCCGATCACCTGCTGCGCGTGGGCGTCGACCGCATCGCCCGCAGCGCGGAGCGTGCTGCCGCCCGCGTTGCGAAGCAGTCGCAGGCGGTGCGACAGGAAGTCGCACACCACCAGATCGAGTCGCCCGTCGTGATCGAAGTCGATCGGCACCACATGCCGCAGGAAGGTGCCAGTCAGCACCTGCACCGGTGGCGCCAGATCGATGGCCGCTCCGGCCGTGCCACGGTTCTCGAAAACGCTGATGCATCCGTCATTCACGCTCATGGCGATCACATCCAGATCGCCGTCGCCATCCAGATCGCCTGTGGCCGCGCTCCACGCCGAGCCCAGCGCGATGCCCGGGAACCGGCGCACATCGAGCGCCGTTCCATCCGCGCCGAACGACCACACGAACAGCGGGTTGCCTCGATCACTCACGATGCCTGGCGCCATCAGCTCCTCACGCCCGTCGCGATTCAGGTCAGCCATGGTTGCCAGCGCGATGCCTGTGGCACTCGTCGACTCCACAGGCACGCTCCACGCACGCTCCGGGCCCATCACGCCGCCGCGGTTCCAGCGCAGATCGATGCGACCGGAACCCCCTGCCAGATCG
>CAIPQY010000125.1 GCA_903867275.1 uncultured bacterium
CGGCGGAGCCGCCGAGGAGATCGACCGGTCGTTCATGCCTGAAGTTGCCCACCCCACGTTCGTCCACCTGCATCTGCACAGCGAGTACAGCCTGCTCGATGGTGGCAACAAGATCGACGCGCTGGTTGCGCGGGTGAAGGCACTCGGCATGGATGCGGTGGCGGTGACCGATCACGGCAACCTGCATGCGGCGATGGAGTTCTACGAGGCGGCACGCGCCGCCGGCGTGAAACCCATCCTTGGCATCGAGGCGTACGTGGCGCCGGGTGACCGACGCGAGCGCAAGCCCAACGGCATCGCGGACAGCGGGTTCCACCTGGTGCTGCTGGCCGAGACGCTGCAGGGCTGGCGCAACCTGATGAAGCTGAGTTCGGACGCCTTCCTGAACGGCTTCTACTACAAGCCGCGCATGGATCGCAGCACGCTGGAGCAGTGGGGCGAGGGCATCATCGCGATCAACGGGCACCTGGGTTCGAGCATCGCGCACTGGCTGACCGAGTTCGCGCGCACGCAGGACCCGAAGGCGTGGGGCGCGGCGCGCGAGGAGGCGCAGTGGCACGCGAAGTGCTTCGGCAAGAACGCCACGGGCGAGCCGCGCTTCTACCTGGAATTGCAGCGGCACATCGAGGAGCAGTGGCGCATCGATCCGCTGGTGCGCAAGCTGGCCGCCGAGCTGAAGCTGCCGCTGGTGTGCGACAACGACGCGCACTTCCTGCGCAAGGAAGATCATGACGCGCATGACACGCTGTGCTGCATCTCGATGCAGAAGACCAAGGATTCGCCCGATCGCCTGATCTACAGCGAGGAGCTGTACGTGAAGGACGCGGCGCAGATGGCGGAGCTGTTCGCCGACGTGCCGGAGTCGGTCGAGAACGCGGTGCGCATCGCGGAGCGCTGCAACGTGGAGCTGCCCAAGGGCGAGAGTCATGCGCCGCTGGTGCGCGTGAAGCGCGTTGGCAAGGCGCCGAAGTTCGACGCGGCGGAGCCCACGAGGTGGTTCAACGCGTTCTGCGCCGGCTTCGAGCTGCAGCCCTTCGAGGGACTGGATGCCGCCGACAAGGAACGCACCAAGGCGAAGAAGGAGTGCGACGACGCGCTGCGCGAACTGGCCGAGGCCGGCGCACTGTGGCGCTACGGTGCCGATGGCATCACGCCGCCCATCCGCGCGCGTCTGGAGCGTGAGCTGAAGGTGCTGGCCGACAAGAGCATCTCGGCGTACTTCCTGATCGTGTGGGACTTCGTGGCGTGGGCCCGGCGCAACGGCATTCCGGCGCTGGCCCGCGGCAGTGGCGTGGGCACGATGGTGGGCTACGTGCTGGGCCTGTCGAACGCGTGTCCGGAGCGCTTCGGTCTGCTGTTCGAGCGCTTCACCGACCCTGATCGAAGCGAATATCCGGATATCGACGTGGACATCTGCCAGGATGGCCGCGGTCGCGTGCTGGAGTACGTGCGCGCGAAGTACGGGCACGTGGCGCAGATCATCACCTTCGGTCGCCTGAAGGCGAAGGCCGCGGTGAAGGACGTGGCGCGCGTGATGGGCCTGCCGCCCGCCGAGGGCCAGCGCCTGTCGAACCTGGTGCCGGCGGAACTGCACATCACGCTCGATGAGGCGCTGCAGAAGGAGCCGCAGCTGAAGCAGGCGGCCGAGAGCGATCCGGTGATCGGCAAGGTGATCGAGCACGCGAAGGCGCTGGAGGATCACGCGCGACACGCGGGCATTCACGCAGCCGGCGTGGTGATCGCCACGCGCCCGCTCGACGACATCGTGCCGCTGTGCCGCGCCGCGGGCGGCGGTGAGGAAGTGGTGACGCAGTGGGACGGGCCCACATGCGAGAAGGCCGGCCTTCTGAAGATGGACTTCCTGGGTCTTCGCACGCTGAGCACCATCGAGCGCTGCGTGCAGCTGGTGAAGGCGGGCCTGCCCGATGAGGCGGTGTGGAAGGCCGTCGGGCGCGAGGCAGGCGACGGCGGCGCGCATCCGCTGGACCTGGATCGCCTGAAGATGGACGATCAGCGCGTGCTCGGGCTGTTCCGCCGTGGCGACACGATGGGCGTGTTCCAGTTCGAATCGGGCGGCATGCGCAAGCTGCTGGTGGACATGAAGCCCGACCGCCTGGAGGACCTGATCGCGGCCAACGCGCTGTTCCGACCGGGTCCGATGGACCTGATTCCCGATTACAACGCGCGCAAGAATGGCCGGCAGGCGGTGCCCGTGATGAACGGCGAGGTGGATCGCCTGGTGAGCGAGACCTACGGCATCATGGTGTATCAGGAGCAGGTGATGCAGGTGCTGCACCACCTCGGCGGCATTCCGCTGCGCGCCGCCTACACCATCATCAAGGCCATCAGCAAGAAGAAGCAGGACGTGATCGCCAGCGCGAAGGCCGACTTCGTGAAGGGCGCCGGCACGCGCGGCATGGAGGCGCGCGCCGCCGAGGACCTGTTCGAGCTGATCCTGCGCTTCGCGGGCTACGGCTTCAACAAGAGCCACAGCACCGGGTACGCGATCGTGGCGTACCAGACCGCGTATCTGAAGACCTACTTCCCGGCCTTCTACATGGCCAGCGTGCTGAGCTTCGAGAGCCAGGCGCGCAAGATCGAGGAATGGTCGGTGTACCTGGAGGATTGCCGCAAGTGCCCGTGGCCGGACAGCACGCCGCAGAAGCCGCACATTGGCGTTGAAGTGCGGCCGCCTGACGTGAACCTGAGCGCGGCGGACTTCGCGGTGGTGTTCGGCGACGGCGAGGCCGTGGACGCGTGCCACGGTCATGTGCGATTCGGACTGCAGGCGATCAAGGGCGCGGGCGGCGGCGCCATTGCGGCGATCGTGGCCGAGCGCATCAAGAGCGGCGCCTTCACCGGGCTGCACGACTTCTGCGCGCGCGTGGACCTGCGCGCCGTGAACCGCGCCACCATCGAGGCGCTGGTGAAGGGTGGCGCGTTCGACTCGCTGCATGGCCTCGATGCGCGCGCGAGCATGGTGGCCACCATTCCAGATGCGATCACGGCCGGTCAGGCCGAGGCGAGCGATCGACGCAGCGGCCAGATGAACATGTTCGGCACCTTCGAGGAAGCGGCGCCCAAGGGCCCGACCGCGGCCGGGGTGCTGAAGTCGGTGCCGGCGTGGGATCGCATGACCACGCTTGCCGCCGAGAAGGACGCGATCGGGTTCCACGTGAGTGGGCATCCGCTCGATGACCATCGCGCGGCGGTGCGCACCTTCTGCAGCGTGGAGACGCCGTCGATCGCGGAGATGCCGGGCGAGAGCCCCATCGTGATGGCGGGCGTGGTGACGCGCATCCGACCCACGGTGAGCCAGAAGGGCCGCGAGCCCGGCCGCCGCATGGCCATGCTGAGCCTGGCGGATCGCCACGGCCAGGTGGATGGCGTGATCTTCCCGGACAGCTTCGCCAAGAGCGGCGAGTTCCTGCAGATGGATCGGCCGGTGATCGTGGTGGGCAGCGTGGATCGTTCGCGCGCCGAGCCGAGCGTGATCGTGGATCGCGTGATCCCGATCGAGCAGGCGCCCGAGCAGCTGGCCACGCGACTGGAAATCAGACTGCGCGGCACGACCGCCGATGGCGACGAGCCCTTCGGCGTGGTGTGGCGCATGATCGGCGGACTGCTGCGTCAGGCGGCGGGCGGTTCACAGGCGCTGCAGG
Organism: uncultured bacterium; assembly: GCA_903867275.1. Classification (GTDB taxonomy): domain Bacteria; phylum Planctomycetota; class Phycisphaerae; order Phycisphaerales; family SM1A02; genus SYAC01. The sequence goes on from CAIPQY010000125.1 coordinate 3,663, forward strand.
GTCGGCCCGTGGACACGGTGCTGCGCGTGGAGCTTGAGGATGATCGCGATGTGGTGATGATGGCTCGCGGCCTGCGCGTGGTGCCCACCAACGCGCTGGTGCAGCGCCTTCGCGAGACGCTTGGCGACCTTGGCGAGGTGCGCGTGGTCGGTGGCTGGGTGCCGCCGCGTCGTGAGCCCAAGCGGTGGGGATCGCCCAATCGCGGCGAAGGCGTGGCAGCCTCGGCGTGATTCAGGGACTGAGGCGCTGCGTGCGCCAGCCGCTGCCTTCGCGCTCGTACACGATGCGGTCGTGCAGCCGGTACTTGTCGCCCTGCCAGAACTCGATGCGCTCCAGCGACACGCGGTAGCCGCCCCAATGCGCCGGACGCGGCACGGGTGCGCCGGCGAACTTCGATTCCAGTTCGGTCTGCGCCTGCTGCAGCGCGGCGCGGTTGGCCACGGGTCGGCTCTGCTGGCTGGCACACGCGTTGATCTGGCTCTCGCGCGGGCGAGTGTTCCAGTAGGCGTCGCTTTCGGCGTCGCTGGCCAGGCTCACGCGGCCCTCGATGCGGATCTGCCGTCCGATGGGATGGCGATCCCAGTGGAACAGCAGGGCCGCGTGCGCGTTCGCCGCGATCTGCAGGCCCTTGTCGCTTTCGCGGTTGGTGAAGAAGGTGGCGCCGCGCTCGTCGAACCCGCGCAGCAGCACGATGCGCGCATGTGGCTTGCCGTGCGCATCGACCGTGGCCAGCGTCATGGCGTTGGGGTTGGCGAAGCCCATGCCTTCGCTCTCGGTGAACCACGCCTTGCACGCGCCCACGGGATCGGCAGGGGGATGGTCGAAGTCGATGGTGCTCATTCGGGTTCCTCGGGTAGTCCCAGTTCGCGCATCCAGCGACGCGTGGCCGCCTCGTCGAGATGCACATCGCGGTTCGGTTCGGCGGTGCGCGGGGTTCGTCGCGCGTCCAGCGCCAGATGCGAGAGAAAGCGATCGCCGGGCATCACCTGCGCGCCGTGACGCCTGGCCGCCGCCTGCACGGCGCGGTCGTTCGACACCACCACATGCTGTCGCGCGTGGCTGCTGGTCTGCAGCAGCGACTCGATCACCGCGTCGGCGCTGGTGGCACCGGTCCAGCGCAGGGTGATGCGGCCGTGGTGCGTGAGGGCCTGCTCGCCGGGCCGCGAGCCGTCGCACACCAGCGTGGTGTCGCCGCGCGCGTAGCGACTGCGCTGGATGAGCTGCGCCAGCTCGGCGGGCTCGCCGATGGCCATTTCCGGCGGAAGGACGCCGGTCACATGCAGCACATTGCAGGCATCGACCAGGAGTCGCATGCCCGGATTATGCCCTTCCTGAAGGCCCACAGCCGCTTGCACGGACGGCCGGTTTTGGTCATCATGTTCGACCCTGCCCATCGGGGCAGGTTCACCCGACGCACGCAACCCAAGGAACGATCTCACCATGGCGATTCGAATCAAGGCCCGAGCAGGCGAGAGCGCAGAGCAGATGCTGCGCCGCTTCAAGAAGTTGTGCGAGAAGGAAGGCCTGACCAAGGAGCTGAAGAAGCGCCAGTACTACGAGAAGCCCTCCGAGAAGAAGCGTCGGGCGGCCATCCGCGCGGCTCGTCCGCCGATGGCCATCACCGCGACCCGCGGCGGCCGTGGCGGCGCTGCAGGCGCTGGCGGTCCTGGTGGCGCCGGTGGTCGAAGCGGCGGCGCCCGCACGGGTGGCGGTCGCAGCGGCGGCGGTCGTCCGTCGCGCCCGGCCTGATCCGGTTGTTGCATGACGCGCACGCGCAGTCAGACTGATCCGGACAAGGTCCGTGTGTTTGCCATCGAGGCGGCACGCCTGGTGAGCGACCTGAAGTGCGATCAGGTGTCGCTGCTGGACGTGCGCGGTCGCAGCCAGGTGTGCGAGTACATGGTGGTCGCCAACGGCACCAGCGATCGTCAGATGCGCAGCGTGGCCGACTCGCTGAAGCAGCTTGGCGCGGAACTCGGCATGGATCGATGGAAGCGCGACCGCGATTCGGGTGGCACCTGGATCGTGGCCGACTTCGTTGATGTGGTGGTGCACCTGTTCGAGCCGGGCCAGCGTGCCTGGTACGACCTGGATGGACTGTGGGCCGATGCCGAGCGCGTGACGTGGAAGCGCCCCGCAGGCGAGAAGGCCCGCAAGTCCGTGCGCGTTGCCGCCGACGACGACGAGTGAGCGAACAACACGACGCATCCCGGCACCCGCCGTTGGTCGATCTGCGACCGTGGGGATGGCATGCGCATCACCTTCCGAACCCGGATGCCGGCCGCGTGGGCGCGGAGCTGTTCTTTCCGGGCCGTGATCCGAAGCGACCCTTCGAACTGGAGATCGGCTCGGGCAAGGGCACCTTTCTGGTGCAGGAAGCCGCCGCGCGGCGCGACACCGACTTTCTGGGCATCGAATACGCGGGCGAGTTCTTCCGCTACGCGGCCGATCGCCTGCGACGCAATGGCATGGACAACGTGCGTCTGCTGTACATGGACGCGATGGAACTGGTGCGTCACTGGCTGCCCGATGGCTGCCTGCGCGTGGTGCACCTGTACTTCAGCGATCCGTGGCCCAAGTCGCGGCACCACAAGCGACGGGTGGTGCAGATGGAGTCGCTGCGCGAATTCCATCGCGTGCTGCAGCCGGGCGGCGAGCTGCGTCTGGTGACCGATCACCCCGAACTGTGGGCGTGGTACGAGGAGCATGTGGCGAAGGTGACCGACCTGTTCGAGCGCCGCGCGTTCGAGCGACCGCAGAGCGCCGGCGAGGGCGAGGTGGTGGGCACGAACTTCGAGCGCAAGTACCGGCGCGAGGGTCGGCCGTTCCACGCCATGACGCTGGTGCGTCGCGGCGCGTAGCGGAGTCAGCGCTTCCAGCCGCTCTCGGGGTCGCGCTCGAGCGTGCGCGCCGACTGGTTGCGGCATCGCACGCACAGGCTGGCCTTGCGAAGCGGCTGCGTGAAGGCGAGGTCGGTGCGCGGCTCCAGGCACAGGTTGCAGGTGAAGGCGGACTCCGCCGCCGTTTCCGCGCAGGCGGCGTGCAGACATTCGCCGCAGATGCACGCGCCATGATGACCCTCCACGAACGGCGCCGCATGCGTCCAGTCGCGACCGCAGAAGTCGCACAGGAAATCCTCGGCGGTCATGCTGTCGGGATCGCAGCCGGGTCGATGCATGGGGGCAGCGTATGCGCGCGGCTATGCTGCCGCGCATGGCCAGGCTGAGCCTCACCCAGCGAAGTCAGGTGGTGTTCGCGATCGCGAGCGCGGCCGCGATGGCCGCGGTGCTTGCGGGCCCGTGGATGCAGGCGGAGCGTCGCGCCATGGACAGCCAGCGCGCGGTGTGGCGAGAGGCGGCGATCGGCTGGGGCCGCCAGCCCGACGCGGGCGACGGCAGCGTTCGGCTGATCTCGGGCAACGGCGAGGAGGCGGCCGGTGGTGACCCGTTCGTGCTGGCTGCGCTGGAACAGTTTCAGCGCATGCCGGAGCAGTTCGACTTCGATCGCCTGACCACGGACTCGCCGGCGCGTCTGCTGTATGCCCGCGCGCTGCGCGGCGACGAGTTGAACCGCGCCAGGTCCGGTTTGCGTGTGTCGCTTGGCACGCCCGAGGGCGACTGGAAGTCGCAGCCGCTCGAGGGCGTGGTGGTGATGGAGCGGGCGGGCGGCGAGCTGGCGCGTCAGATCGCGCTGGATCGCGTGTCGCTGGCGCTGTCGGGCGGTGCGACATGGGTGGCGCTGCTGGTGGTGGTGCGCACGCTGGTGATGCGCGGCTACCTGCGCGCGGTGCGTCGATTGCGCGACGTGGCGGACAAGGTGCGCGCGGGCGACACGCTGGCGCGCAGCACGCTTCGCACGGGTGACGAACTGCAGGAACTGGGGGAGGCCTTCAACGCCATGGTGGAGGCGCTCGAGTCGGCACAGGCGCGCGTGGAGTCCATCAATCGCAGCCTGGATCTGAAGGTGGGCGAATTGAGCGAGGCGAACGTGGGCCTGTTCGAGAGCAACAAGCTGAAGAGCGAGTTCCTGGCGAACGTGAGCCACGAGCTGCGCACGCCGCTGAACAGCATCCTGGGCTTCGCCGACCTGCTGAGCGAACTGGCGCGCAACGACACGAACGCCGATCCGAAGCGCCTGCGCTACATCAGTCACATCCAGACCAGCGGGCGCGGCCTGCTGGAGATGATCAACGAGCTGCTGGACATGGCCAAGATCGAGGCCGGGCGCATGGAGGTGGCGGTCGGTTCTGTGAGCGTGGCCGAGGTGCTGGAGGGCATCGGCGCGATCATGCGACCGCTGGCCGAGAGCAAGGGCGCCAGCGTGGTGGTGGAGCGGCCCGATGAACTGCCGACCATCGAGACCGATCCCGGAAAGCTGCAGCAGATCCTGTACAACTTCATGTCGAACGCGATCAAGTTCTCGCCCGAGGGTGGCGTGGTGCGGCTGATCGCCGCGCTCGGCACGCGCGACGGCAAGCCCGCGGTGCGACTGAGCGTGGTGGATCAGGGCCCCGGCATTCCAGCGGACATGCAGCAGGCGGTGTTCGAGAAGTTCCGTCAGGTGGACGCGAGCCACACCAAGCGGCATGGCGGCACGGGCCTTGGTCTGGCCATCTGCCGCGAGCTGGCGCACATGCTGGGCGCCGGCGTGGGTCTGCAAAGCTTGGCGGGCAAGGGCAGCACCTTCTGGGTGGAAGTGCCCGTGCAGTTCGCGGCGCGTGCGCTGCAGCCGCTCATGAGCGGTCGAGCGGATTGAGCGCGGCGCGGATGGCCCGATCGGCACCGGGGTGCATGCGACGCGCGTGGCTTGCGTCGAGTCGCGCCGGCAGCGGGCGGTCGTCGCGGTGTTCCAGCATCCAGTGCAGCGTGGCTTCGGCCACGGCGGCCGGTGGCGCGGAGCCTTCCGGGCAGAAGAAGTCGTAGTCGGCCCATGAAACCTCGAGCGTGATCGGCAGCAGCGTGCCATCGGCCTGCACCGCCTGCGCGGTGAATCGCCAGCCGCGGCTGATCTCGGTCTCGGTGAGGATCTCGATGGGTCCGATGGGCACGCCGCGAGGCTAGCAGTGCCCGGCGCGCAACTACGGGGTGCGTTGCAGCACCACCACGTCGCCGTCGTCGATCGAGCCACGGAACGTGCGTGTCTTCCACGAGCCCAGTTGCGCGGCCGCCGCCACGGTTTCGGGGCGCGTGGTGTGCTGCGGGTAGAGCTGGATGATCCATCGGGGACGCAGTCTCGCGATGGTTTCCGGAGCGGTGGCACCATTGAGTCCGGTGGGATGCAC
>CAIPQY010000126.1 GCA_903867275.1 uncultured bacterium
CAGAACGCCGGCACGTCGCGGCGCATCTTCAGGCGGTGACGCGCCTGCTGGCTCACGAACAGCTCGTCGATGCCCTGCTGCGCATCCAGCTGACGCGTGGGGCGCAGCACCGTCACGATGGCCAGCGGCAGCAGCATGGTGCGGCTCCACGCGCTCATCTTGTCCAGATGGAAGTAGAACCAGCGCGGCATCCACACCATCTCGGGCGGAATGCTGGGCACCGCGTTCCACGAGATCTGCCCAAGGCACGCCAGATAGAAGTTGGTGAAGCTGTTGCAGCGTTCGGCGCCGCCCATGCGCAGGATCACCTCGCGCGCTCGCTTCATGTGCGGCGCATCAGGGCTGTCACCGGCCAGCTTCAGGCAGAAGTAGCCCTTCACCGAACCGCTGATGTCGATGCCGCTGCCGGGGAACTGTCCCCACCCACCGTCGGGGCGCTGCTGGCTGCGCAGCTGCTCCACGATCTTGCGCAGCGTGGTGCCGGGGCGACCATCCACCAGCGGCTCGCGCTCCTGCCGCAGGATCCACTTCATCAGCAGGTATTCGCTCTGCAGGATGCTGTCGCCCTCCAGCTCGGCGCACCAGTGGCCATCCTTCTTCTGAAGCGAGCCAAGCGCGCGCTGCGCGGCCTGCACCGCGGCACGGATGCGATCCAGCGACTGCACGTTGGGTTCGGTGGAGAGGGCGCTCATGGAGGATCGACGAGTATACGGCGGCCCCCCGCCATTTCCGCTCATTCGTAGGCGTCTGGCCGCACCCAGCGCTTCTCGCGCGCGCTCACCAGCGCCGCATGCAGCACGCACTGCGTGCGGAAGGCGTCGTTGAAATCAGGCAGCGGCAGCACCGGTTTCTGGCCCGTGAGCGCACGCACGATGTCGGCGGCCATGCTCGTGAAGCCATGCTCGTAGCCGATCAGGTGCGCCGCGGGCCAGTAGGCACCCGCCCACGGGTGCTCGGCGTCGGTGCACATGATTCGGCTCCAACCGCGCAGTCGCGCCGGCAGCGTGTCGTCCCACCACTCCAGCTCGTTCATGCGCTCGAAGTCGAAGCGCACGCTGCCCTTGGTGCCGTTCAGTTCCAGTCGGTTGGCGTTCTTGTTGCCGGTGGCCAGACGCGTTGCCTCGAAGCTTGCCGTGGCGCCGCCCGAGAGTCGCGCCAGGAACAGCGTGGCGTCGTCCACCGTGCTCTCGGCCTTGCGCGCGCCGCTGCGACGGCTCTTCACCCAGGTGGCTTCCATCGCGCCGCACACCTCGGCGATCTCCTCGCCGGTGGTGAAGCGCACCAGGTCGATCAGGTGCGCGTTCAGGTCGCCGTGCGCGCCGCTGCCGGCAAGCGCCGCGTCGAAGCGCCACAGCATGGGCGTGGCCGCGCCGCCCCAATCCTGCAGATAGCTGGCGCGTGCATGGCGAATGGTGCCCAGCCGCCCTTCCGTGACCAGCTGCCGCACCAGGCCGATGGCCGGGCAGCGCCGATAGTTGAACCACACGAAGGTGCGCGCCTTCGACGCGCGCGCCGCGTCACGCATGGCGCGCGCGTGGCCCAGCGAGCCGGCCAGCGGCTTTTCGCACGCCACATGCTTGCCCGCCTGCAGCGCGGCGATGGCGATGGGCGCGTGCAGATGGTTCGGCGTGAGCACATCCACCAGATGCACCTTCGGATCGCGCACCAGCGCTTCCCAGGTGGGTGCGGTGGTGGCCACTTCCCAGCGCTCGGCGAATGCGCGCGCGGCCACGCGATCGCGACCCGCCACGCACTGCAGTCGCGGACGGCGCTTCAGGTCGAAGAAGCACGGCGCCTGACGCCACGCGTTGGCGTGCGCGCGACCCATGAACTTGGTGCCCACCAGACCGATGCCCAGTTCCGTCGTCTTCGAGCCACGCTTCGACTTGCTTGCTGCCATGCCTGCTCCGATGCCGATGCGCCGCGCCGATGATTGGCTCGCCGCTGCGCGACCATGCACGGCGATTTCCCTATGCTACGGCCAACTTCAGGAGCCCTCGCATGACCAGCACCCACGACCGTCTCGATCGCATCGAACTCGAACTCGCCACGCTTCGACGCAGCCATGCACGATGGCGCGCCACGGCGATGGCGGCGATCGCGCTTGCGAGCGTGGGCGTGCTCACGGGCCTGGCCGCCGATCCCATCACCAAGCTCATCCGCGCCTCGCGCATCGAGCTGGTGGATGACAACGGCAAGGTCAGCGTGGCGCTGAGCGCCAGCGAACAGGGCGGACAGATCGACATCTGGGCCAAGGGCGGCGCCAATGTGGGTCGTCTGGCGGCCAGCGAATCGGGCGGCGACCTGTCGCTGTGGAACACCGCGGGCAAGCCCGTCACCGGCGTGTATGCAAGTTCGGGCGGCGGCCGCATCGAGGTGTCGCGCGGCGACGGCGAACTGGCGGGCTACCTGGAAGCCACGGCCGACGGCAGCGATCTGGCGCTCAGTCGCGCCGGCAACGAGCAGGCGGCGGCGCGCTTCCGCGTGACCAAGGATGGCTCTGAAGCGCTGCTGGCCAAGGCGGAACCCAACACCATCATGATGTTCGGCGTGACGCCGAAGGGATCGGGCGTGAGCATCGTGGGTCAGAACGACGCCGAGGTGGCCTACTTCGGCAGCGACCAGAACCGCTCGGGCATGCTGCGTCTGGGCAACGCCGCGGGCAGCACCATGCTGGAAGCCGGCGTGGGTGATCACGGCGGCGAACTGCTGGCCCGCAACACCACCGGCCAGGGCGGCGCGCTGATCGGCAACGGCGACAACGGCGGCTTCATGGACATGCGCAACGGCGACGGCAAGGCCGTGGCCAGCCTGGCCGTGCAGCCCAACGGCGGCGGCGTGGCCTCGGTGTGCTACGCAAGCGGTCAGGTGGCCGCACTCATGGATCAGGGCAAGGATGAAAGCGGCACCGTGCAGGTGTTCGCGGGCGCCAACCGCATGGCCGCGCTGGGTGGCAGCAAGACCGGTGGCCTGCTGAATCTGTTCAACATGAAGGGCAAGGCGGTGTTCGTGGCGGGCAGCGCCAGCGACGGCACCGGCGGCATCCTGAGCGTGCGCAACGGCGACGGAACGCAGGTGGTGCGCGCCAGCGCCGAGCCCGCACCCGAAGTGGCCGTGTACAGCAACGATGGTCAGCAGAAGCGCGTGATCAGCGCGCCAACGCCCGGCACCGCAGCGACCGCACCGGCCACGCCTGCACCCTGAGATTTCGGATTCAACGATTCGCCAGGCTGCCGCGCCTCACGCCACCGGCGTGAAGGTGATGCCGCTCTGCACGTAGAAGTTCACCATGTCGCCGGCCGTGAACTCGGTGGCCTGCTGGCCATCGAACGGCTCCACCCACATGGGCACCACCACATCGCACAGCAGGCGGTTGCTGGCCTGATCCACGCCGCGCACCACACCCTGCACGATGCGAGGCTGGCCCATGATGGGCTCGATGAAGCCACCACCCGCGTCGGCCTTGTGCATGCGCAGCGCCTTGGCGTGGATGTGACCCTTGATGCGCTTGCCCGGGTGCACCGCGGTGGCGCCACCCTGCGCAAAGCGCAGGCGGTATTCGGTGCCGGGAACGGAGATGGTGATCTCGCTGCCGTTGGCCGACTCGAGCACACCACGAACCAGATCGCTTTCAACGCCTTGCATGGGTCGGAATGCTAGCGGATCACGCGAACCCCCTGCACGCCGCGTGCCGGCGGCGGCCTGCGTTGCAGTAGCATCGCTGAAATGCGCCCCACCACCCTGCTCGCCGCCCTCTCGCTCGCCGTCGCCTTCGGTTGCCAAAGCACTGCACAGACGCCGGGAACGCCGCAGGTCGCCGCCGCGGCTGCCGACGCCAAGCCCGCCGCGCCCAAGGTCGCCAAGGCACTCGCGCCGCTCGCCTTCCTGGAAGGCCGCTGGACGCAGAATCAGGCCAACGGCGCCACGATCGAGGAGCACTGGATGGCACCGCGCGGCAACAGCATGGTGGCCACCTTCCGCCGCACGCTGGGCAACGGCGCCACGCCCTTCTACGAGTTCACGCAGATCATGGCCGAGAAGGACATGGTGATCCTGCGCCAGATGCACGTGCACGGCAACTTCGAGCCCGATCCCAAGCGCACCGACCTGATGCGCCTGAAGCTGGACAAGGTGGAGGGCAACAGCGCCACCTTCGTGCCGGTGGAGGAGCCGCTGAAGGCGAACGCGCAGGACATGGCCAGCATCAACTACACGCTGAAGGACGCCAACACGCTGGTGCTCACGGTGACGCCGAATGCCCCCAAGGATCCGGCCAAGCCCGCCGAGAAGCCACTGGTGTTCACCATGACGCGCATGCCCTGAGCGGCGCGCGTCAGCCCATCGCCAGGAAGTTGGCCAGCAGCGCCGGCCCCGCGTCGGTCATGAAGCTCTCGGGGTGGAACTGCACGCCTTCGAGCGGCTTGGCGCCAGGCGGCGCCTTCCAGCGAAGCCCCATGATCACGCCGTCGGCGGTGCGGGCGCTCACCTCGAACTCGGGCGACACCGTGGCCGGATCCACCACCAGCGAGTGGTAGCGCATGGCGGTGAATGGGTTGGGCAGCCCCGCGTACACGCCCTTGCCGTCGTGATGCACCTGACTGGTCTTGCCGTGCATCGGCGCGTCGGCGCGCTGCACCGTCATGCCGTGGCAGTCGCCGATGGTCTGGTGTCCAAGGCACACGCCCAGAATCGGGATGCGCCCGCGGAAATGCTGGATCATGCGCGCGCTCACGCCCGCCTCCTTCGGCGTGCAGGGCCCGGGCGAGATCACCAGGTGCGTGGGCTTCAGCGCGTCGGCCGCAGCCTCGTCGATGGCGTCGTTGCGCACCACCTCCACGCGCAGGCCGGGCCGCACTTCCTGCATGCGGTGCACCAGGTTCCAGGTGAAGGAGTCGTAGTTGTCGATCAGCAGGACCACGATGGCCCGATGCTAGCCGTCACGCCGCCTCGCGCGTGCCCGCCACGCCGTCGCGCGTCACGATGAACAGCGCGTCGGTGATGGGATACGGCAATCGCTTGAAGTCGCGCAGCACGCGCTGCTGCACCTTGTCCACGAATTCGGGCGGGTCGCAGCTGATGGCCACGAACATGTCGCGCGCCGGCGTGGCCACGAAGAAGTCGCCATGCATCTGCGGTGCCAGCGTGCTGTGCAGCGTGTTCAGCAGCAGGCGCGCGGCGTCGTAGCCGTCGAGCACGCTCAGGATGGCTGCGCGGCCGCCGGTCTCGCTTTCCACCAGCTTCACCTTCAGGTCGGGCTGGTAGCGCGCCAGATTCTCGCGGGCGAGGCGCTCCAGATCGTCGGTGTCCACGCCCCAGCGCACCATCTGCTCCACGGTCACGCTCACGGTCACGTCGGGCATGTCCACCACGAACACGATCACCGTGTCGTTCACGAACGGAATGTGCGCCACCTGCGTGCGATCCAGATGCTCGAAGATGCGCAGCGGCTGGATGCGCGGCATGATGCGCGGACGCACAAGCGTGAAGGGCATGGAGGCGTTGCCCATGGCATCGCCTTCCAGCAGCTTCTCGAAGTAGTGGTGCACGATCTCCAGTCCGCGCTCGGGCTCGCGGCTGGCGATGCGCCAGAGGTTCTCCAGGCCAAGGTGGCGACCTTCAAGCACCAGATCCATGGTTCCGGCGATCTCGATGCTGCGGTCCGGCCAGCGCGCCACGAACACGCGCTGGACCCAGGCTGCGAACTCATCGGAACTGGTTGGAAATGCGTCGCTCATGCCTTGCCTCCCTGCTTCATCGGCTCCATTACGGGGGAACCCAAGCCGTGCTAACTTCGATTTCAGGAATGGCCCGCCAAGGCCCTTTCCGGAAAATTTATCGGGTTTCGAAGGCCCCCCAACCATGCCCCACGCCACGCGCATCCTCGAAGACTTCTTCGCCCACCCCCACCGTCGCCTGCTGCTCATCGGCGGCCCCTGCGTGCTGGAGAGCGACGACATCAACCGCCGCATTGGCCAGACCTTGCGTGATGCGTGCGCCCGGCTTGGCATCGATTTCTGCTTCAAGGCCAGCTTCGACAAGGCCAACCGCAGCAGCGGCAAGAGCCATCGTGGACCCGGCATGCAGGCAGGTCTGGATCGGCTGGCGAAGCTGCGCGAGGAACTCGCCTGCCCCGTCACCAGCGACGTGCACGAACCCGAGCAGTGCCTGCCCGCCTCAAAGGTGCTGGACATGCTGCAGGTGCCGGCGTTCCTGTGCCGCCAGACCGATCTGCTGATGGCCGCCGCCGAGACGGGCCGACCCGTCAACGTGAAGAAGGGCCAGTTCATGAGCCCGCGCGAGATGCAGAACGTGGTGCGCAAGCTCAGCGAGGGCGGCTGCCGACACATCATGGCCACCGAGCGCGGCACCACCTTCGGCTACAACCGGCTGGTGAACGACTTCATCGGCATCGGCGACATGATGGAGCTGGGCCACCCCGTGTGCTTCGACGTGACGCACAGCACGCAACTGCCGGGCGCCGAGGGCGAGCGCACCGGTGGCCGCCCCGAGCGCGCGCCCATGCTGGCCCGCGCCGCGGTGGCCGCGGGCGTGCACGCGATCTTCCTGGAATGCCATCCCACGCCCAGCTCCGCGCTGAGCGACGCCAGCACCATGCAGCCGCTCGATGCGGTGCCCGCCATGCTCGCCACGCTGGTGGCCATCCGCAAGGCCATGGTCGAGAGCGGCTGCTGGCATGTCTAGAATGGCCCCGCGATGAAATGCGATCACTGCGACAAGCCTGCGGTGGTGCACGAGGTGGTGATCAAGAACGGCACCACCAGTGAGGTGCACCTGTGCGCCGAACATGCGGCGCAGAAGGGCTATCAGGTGCCCACGGCACCGGTCACGCAGTTGCTGGCGCAGTTCGCCGGACAGATTCCCGCCGTGCAGGTGAGCGCGCGACGCGAGCCCACCGCCGCGGCGCGATGCCCGGGCTGCGGACTTCCCTTCGCCGACTTCAGGCAGACCGGGCTGCTGGGCTGCCCCGCCTGCTACGACGCCTTCATGCCGCAGATCGGCGCGGTGATCGAGCGCGCGCAGGCGGGCGCGGTGCACCACGTGGGCCGCAGTCCGCAGCGACTCGAGGGCATGGCCGATCGCGTGGCGCTTCGCAAGCGACTCATGCAGGAACTGGAGACCGCGATCGCCGCCGAGCAGTACGAGCGCGCGGCACGGCTGCGTGACCAGCTGCAGGGTCTGGGCGATGTCGGAGGCAAGGCCTGATGCGCCTCAGCGAGGAAAGCGCGGCGGTGCAGGTTGGGCCCGAGGCGGACGTGGTGGTGAGTTCGCGCATCCGACTCGCGCGCAACGTGGCGGGCTTCCCGTTCGTGGGCCGCTGCAACGACACGCAGCGCAACGAGGTGATGACGCTGGTGGCGCGCGCGCCGCTGGGCCAGCGCTTCGGTGCCGGCCTGACCTGGGTGAACATGGCGCAGACCTCGCCGCAGGAACGGCAGCTGATGGTTGAGCGCCACCTGATCTCGCGGCACTTCGCCGACAGCACCGTGGCCCGCACCGTGGGCGTGGATGCCGAGGAGAGCCTGAGCGTGATGGTGAACGAGGAAGATCACCTGCGCATCCAGACCATCATGCCGGGATTCCGGCTTCCCGATGCGTTCGAGCGCGCCCGCGCCTTCGATCAGGCGCTGGAAAGCGCGGTGGATTTCGCCTTCTCGTCGCGGTGGGGCTACCTCACCGCCTGCCCCACCAATGTTGGGTGCGGCGTGCGCGTGGGCGTGATGCTGCACCTGCCCGGCCTGCGCTACACCGGCGAGATGGAGCGCGTGAAGCGCGCCGCCAAGGACATGCATCTGGCCATGCGGGGCTTCTACGGCGAGGGCAGCGAGGCGGTGGGCAACTTCTATCAGGTGAGCAACCAGCTCACGCTGGGCTTCAGCGAGGACGACCTGCTGCGGCGCTTCACCGAGGAGACGGTGCCGCAGCTGATCGACTACGAGCGCTCGGCGCGTCGCATGCTGGCCGACACCAACCGCGCGCTGCTGGAGGACAAGGTGCACCGCGCCGTGGCCACGCTGCGCGCCGCGCGACTGCTGGGCGCCGAGGAGGCGACCAAGCTGTTGGCCAACCTGCGCCTGGGCATCTGCCTGCAGCTGATCAGCGACGTGAGCATGGAACTGGTGCAGCGCCTGCTGCTGCAGGTGCAGCCGGCACATCTGGCGCGCATCGACCCGGGTGCCACCGACGAGGACAAGGGCCGCGTGGCGCGGGCCACGCTGGTGCGTCGGGCACTTCGAAGCTGAACCTCAGACCTGCGGGGCCTGCTCGGCTGCCGGCGCCTCGGGCGGCGGCAGGTGCGCGGCGGCCATGCGATCGGCATCGACGGCGAAGGCGAAGTCCTTCTCGGTGATGCCGCTGGCGTCGTGGGTGGACAGGGTCAGGCTGACCTTGTTCCATCGCACCAGGATGTCCGGGTGATGCTGCACGCGCTCGGCGGCCTGCGCGATCTCGTTCACGAACTTCATGCTGGTGACGAAATCGGCGAACTGGAAGGTGCGCTGGATCGCGTCACCACATTCCGCCCACAGTTCCAACTTGGCCAGGCGGTTGGACACCTGGCGTTGCGTCAAGGCCTTCATGGCTGCGAACAATCTACCCTCTCCGGGCATGCATGCGAAGGGCGGCATCTCGCGACTGGCACCAAGCCCCACCGGGGCCCTGCACCTGGGCCACGCCTGCACCTTCGTGGCCAACTGGCTGCTGGCGCGCAAGTCGGGCTGGCGCCTGCTGCTGCGACTGGATGATCTGGACGCCCCGCGCGTGCAATCGAGCGGCCATGACGTGCTGGACACGCTGCGCTGGCTGGGCCTGGACTGGGACGGCGAACCCATCCGCCAGTCAGCCCGGCTGGATCGCTATCGCGCGGCCATGCACGCGCTGGCGCAGGCCGGCGTGGTGTACGAAAGCCCGCACACCCGAAGCGAAGTGCGCGAAGCGGCGGCGGCCGTGGGTGCGCCGCACGAAGGCGAGGGGCACGCGCGCTTTCCGGATGCACTGCGGCCGAGCGATCGTGGCGCATGGCGATTCGTGGATGCGGCGGTGAACCATCGCGTGCACACGCTCGACGAGGGCACCACGGTGCACGATCAGGTGATGGGCTCGCACGACTTCCATGTGCACCGC
>CAIPQY010000127.1 GCA_903867275.1 uncultured bacterium
GCCCAGCAGCTCGGCGGTCTGCTCACGGTTGCCGTTGGTCATGGCCAGGGTCTGACGAATGGCTTCCTTCTCGAGGCGATCGAGGCCGATGCCCGCCAGGCTGCCGACGCCGCCCGAGGCCTGCTCCCCCTCGCTCTCGCGGATTTCGGCCGGCACATCGCGCAGTTCCAGCCGCGGACCGGCGCAGGTGACCACCATGCGGTGCACCACATTGAGCAGTTCACGCACGTTGCCGGGCCATGCGTAGGCGATCAGGCGCATCATGGCGGGATCCCCCACCTCGAGACGCGGCTTCGAAAGTTCGGCGCACCAGCGACCCACCGCGTGCCGCACCAGCGCCGGCACATCCTCGCGACGCTCGCGCAGCGGCGGCAGGTGGATCTCGACGCCCTTGAGCCGGAAGTACAGGTCCTGGCGGAAACGGCCCTGCGCACTGGCGTCCTTCAGCGTCTGGTTGGTGGCGCTGATGAAGCGCACATCCGCCTTGCGCGGTTCGTTGGAGCCAAGGCGGATCACCTCGCCCGTCTCGAGCACGCGAAGCAGCTTGGGCTGCATGCTCATGGGCATGTCGCCGATCTCGTCGAGGAAGAGCGAACCCTTGTCGGCGTACTCGAACACGCCCTCGCGGTCGCGATCAGCCCCGGTGAAGGCGCCGCGCACATGGCCGAAGAGCTGGTCCTCGAGCAGGCTCTCGCTCTGACCGGCGGCGTTGAAGGTGGCGAAGCGGCGCTCGCGTCGCTTGGAGTGCTTGTGGATGGCCTGCGCCACCAGTTCCTTGCCCGTGCCGCTTTCGCCGGTGATGAGCACGGGGATGGTGCTCGGGGCAACCTGCCGGATGGTGTCGATCACCAGCCGCATGGCGGCCGACTCGCCGATGATGCCCTCGAAGCCGTAGGCCGCGTCCACCTGTCCGCGCAGCGAGGCGTTCTGATGACGCAGCAGCACGGTCTCGGCGGCGCGCTGCACCAGGTTGCGGAACACCACCACATCGAGCGGCTTCTCGATGAAGTCGTAGGCGCCCCCCTGCAGCGCGGCCTTTGCGGTTGGAACGTCACCGTGGGCAGTGACCAGGATGGTCTCCGCCTCTGGCTGGTGCGCCTTGGCCAGTTTCAGCACCTCCAGCCCGGCGGTCGGGGTGTCCATGACCAGGTCGGTCACGATCACGTCGAAGTTGCCGTTGCGCAGTTCGGGTTCGGCCTGCTTGAGCGAGTGCACCACCGTGCAGATGTGCCCGGGCTTTCGGAGGGTGTCCGCCATGGTCTGGGCGTGTTCCACCTCATCGTCGATGAGCAGCACCTGGGCCCTGACTTGCGCGCTCGCGTCGGTCATCGGGTCGATTGTACGAACCTGACCGCTTTGCCTCATCAGCCATTCACGCCAGCGCGAGCGCTCTGCCGATTCTTGCCTCGTGAGCACGATTCCCTCCCCCAGCATGGCGGACATCACCAACTTCGCCCCTACGATGCGCGACATGAACCGCCCCACCTCGACTCCCGCGCCCGCGCTGAAGGGTGCGCGCGTGTGGATGGTGGGTGCCGGCGGCACCGGGATGAGCGGGCTGGCTCGCCTGCTGCTGAAGGCCGGCGCGCATGTGCGCGGCGAGGACGCCGAAGGTGGCGCCGCGGTGGATGCGCTGCGTGCCGATGGCCTGCAGATCACGACCGGTGCGGCACATGGCCTTCCCTCCGACGTGGATCTGGTGGTGGCCACCGCTGCCGCCGGCATGACGCACCCCACCTTGGCCGCGGCCAAGTCGCGCGGCGTGCCCATTCGCACCTACGCACAGACGCTTGGCCTGCTGCACGAGATGCGCACCGGCGTGTCGGTGGCCGGCACGCATGGCAAGAGCACCACAACCTGCCTGCTGACCTGGTGCCTGATGCGCGCCGGCATGGATCCGGGCTTCATCGCCGGCGCCACATGCACCGCACTTGGCGGCAACGCGCGTCCGGGCGCGGCGACCGTGCCCGCCGGCCCCTTCGCCGGTCGCGGCGGACTGCTGGTGACCGAGTCGTGCGAATTCGACCGCTCGTTCCATGCGCTGCATCCGGCCGCGGCAATCGTGAACAACGTGGAGGCCGACCACCTTGACTGCTACGGCACCCTGCAGGCGATCGTGGAGAGCTTCGCCCACTTCGCGCGCCAGCTTCCGCCCGCCGCCGCGGGTGGCTACCTGTTGATCGCCCACGAGGGCGCGCATCGCGAGGCGATCACCAAGGGCATCACGGCGCACTTCGAGACCTTTGGCCAGCATCCGAAGGCCACGCACCGCATGGAACGCGCCGCGGACGGCCTGGTGCGCGTGCTGCGCGACGGCGAGGAAACGCTGCGCTGGCGGCCACGCATGATGGGCGAGCACAACGCGCTCAACGCGACGGCCGCCGGCGTGATGGCGCTGCGGCTGGGCGCATCGCGCGAGGCCGTGGAAGACGCGCTGAGCGACTTCACCGGACTGGATCGGCGCCAGCAGATGGTGGGTCTGGCGCGCATGCCCTTCGGTGATGTGCGCGTGTTCGACGACTATGGCCATCATCCCACCGAGATCCGCGTGACCCTGAAGGCCCTGCGCGAAGAGACGCGCGCACGCCGATTGCTGTGCGTGTTCCAGCCGCACCAGCACAGCCGCACGCGCGAACTGTTGAATGACTTCGCGGGCGCCTTCGCCGATGCCGATGTGGTGCTGCTGCCGGACATCCATTCGGTGCGCGACACGGATGCCGATCGCGCGTCCGTGAACAGCGCGATGCTGGCGCAGCGGATCGCCGCGACCGGCAGCAACGTGGAAGCCGTCGGCACGCTCGATGCGGCACTGACGCGCCTACAGGCCTGCCTGCAAACAGGCGACGTGGTGGTGACCATGGGCGCCGGGCCGGTGTGGAAGGTGGCCCACAAGCTGGTGAGCGGAGGCGCGCCAACCCATGGCGTGTGAAACGATGGCAGCGCCGATCGAGCGGATCTGTGAAGACGTTGATGCACAGGTGACGCTGTCCGCGCCACTGGCAAAGCACACCTGGTTCGGCGTGGGCGGCGGATGCGACGCACTGGTGCAGCCGCGCTCGGAGGCGGCGTTGTCCACGCTGCTTCACCGCTGCGCCGAAGCCGACATTCCGGTGCGCGTGCTGGGTCAGGGCGCCAACCTGCTGGTGAGCGACGAGGGCGTGGATGGCGTGGTGCTGAAGCTGGACCAGCCCTGCTTCAGCGGCTGGCAGATTCGCGCGCAGGGTGATGCCGAACTGGTGCAGGCCGGTGGCGGCAGCGACATGGCGCGCGTGATGCATGAATCCGTGCGCGAAGGCCTTGGCGGGCTTGAACCCATGGCCGGCATTCCAGCAAGCGTTGGCGGTGCGGTGCGCATGAACGCCGGCGGACGCTACGGCGCGATCGGCGACGTGGTGGAACGCGTGACCATGATGGATGCGCACGGGCGCCTGACCACCCACGAGCGCAGCGCGATCCACTTCGACTATCGACACAACGATCTGCCGCAGGGACTGGTGCTGTCAGCGCTCTTCCGCCTGCAATCGGGCGACAAGGCGGCGCTGCGCGACCGCGTGGTGGAGATCATGAAGTACAAGAAGTCCACGCAGCCCATGGCGGAGAACAGCGCGGGCTGCATGTTCCGCAACCCCACCCTGCCGAGCGGCGAGCGCGTGAGTGCCGGCATGCTGATCGATCGAAGCGGCCTGAAAGGTCTCGCCGTGGGCTCGGCCTCGGTCAGCCCGGCGCATGCCAACTTCATCTGCGTGGACAAGGCCGGCGGTAACGCCAACGACGTGATGCGCCTGGTGGAACGCGTGGTGGCGCAGGTGCAGCAGTCGCAGCAGGTGTCGCTGCAGACCGAGGTGGTGTTCTGGCGGCGCGGAGACCGCGCAGGAGCGATGCAATGAAGGTGCTGTTGCTGAAGGGCGGACCGGATGCCGAGCGCGAGGTGAGCCTGATGAGCGGCGGACAGGTTGCGGCCGCGCTGCGTCGCGCCGGCGTGGACGTGAACGAGGTCATCATTGATCGACCCACGCTGGCCGAGTTGCGCGACATGTCGGGCGATGTGGTGTTCCCGGTGCTGCACGGACCATGGGGCGAAGGCGGCGGCATGCAGGAACTGCTGGCGCAGGACGGCCGTCCCTATGTGGGCTGCGAAGCCGCAGCCGCGCGTCTGGCCATGGACAAGCCGCTGAGCAAGCGCGCGGTGGCCGAAGTGGGCGTTCCCACCCCGGCTTCACAGGTGATCCGAGCGGGCGACAGCCTGACGCTGCAGCCTCCGTTGGTGCTGAAGCCCTGCGACGAGGGCAGCAGCGTGGATCTGCGCGTGTGCCAGAGCCCGGAGGAGGTGCAGCGCGGACTGGCCGAACTGCTGCCCCGCCGCCCGGTGCTGCTGGCGGAGTCCTTCATCCGCGGGCGCGAGCTGACCATCGGCATGCTGCCTGACCGCGAACTGCCCCTGATCGAGGTGCGCCCCAAGTCGGGCCTGTACGACTTCGAGGCGAAGTACCGCCGCGACGACACCGAGTACCTGCTTGATCCCGAACTGCCTGCCGGCGTTGAAGATGCGATCCGCCGCCATGCGCGCGCCGCGTGGAACCGCCTGGGCCTGCGGGATGTGGCGCGCATGGATTTCATGCTGGATGAGCGCGGGCCGTGGTTCCTGGAAGCGAACACCATGCCCGGCTTCACCGATCACTCCCTGGTGCCGAAGGCGGCGCGCCACGCGGGCATTTCCATGGAGATGCTGGTGCGAGGCATGGCGGAACGGGCTTTGGCCCGAGGCACCACGGCGACGGCTGCCCGCTGAATCTGGACACCGGGCGACAACCACTTCGCTCGAAATTCCATTTTCCGGATCGTCTGCGCCGATAGTGCCTGATCATGGCTCGACGTCGTACCAAGGCATCCAAGTCCGGCACCTCCCTCAACGCACGTTGGACGGCCATGCGCCCCGCCCTGGTGGCCGGCGCGTGGGCCGCCACGCTGATCGGCGCAGCGCTCGCTCTTGGCATGGGCGTGCCCGTGCTGCGGGCCGAGGCGCTGGCAAGCCGCTCCGATGCGCCGCTTCGCGTGCGATTCGAGAACCGTCCGGCATGGATGAACGACGGTGAACTGGGACCGCTGGCTGACGCGGTCGGCGAGCACATGCGTGGCTCGCCCATGGACCGCACCGGCCTGTCGGCGGCGAAGGATGCCCTGATGAACACCGGCTGGTTCGAAGAGGTGACGCAGGTGCGCCGCAGTGGCGACGATGAAGTGACCGTTGA
>CAIPQY010000128.1 GCA_903867275.1 uncultured bacterium
TCGCGGGCAGCAGCACATCCATCACGCGCGCGGCGATCTTCTCCGACATCTGGCGCGCCATCTCCTGCAGCGCCTTCTCGGTGAGGTTGCTGCCCTTCTCGCCCACCAGGAACTCGGGGTTGCGCACGAAGTCGCTGTTGTCGAGCTGCAGGTTGGGCGCCTCGAGCAGCTTGCCCGTGGTGGTGTCGTAGATCTTGGCCACCACGCTCAGGCGCACCTGTCGGCGCGTGGCCTTCTTGCCGATCTCCTTGAACTCCGCCTCCTGCACGTTGTCCTGGAAGTCGTCGATGGTGCTCACCACCACGTACTTGGCGCCGGCCAGCTTGAAGGCCTTCGCCGCGTTGGGGTCGGCCTTGTCCACGTTGCCGCTGCCCGACAGATCCTGCTCCAGCACCACGTCCTTCAGGTCGCTGCGCGCCACCAGATCGAACTTGCGCGTGCCCTGGAAGGCGGCGATCAGCTGCGGATCCATGGACTCCTGCACGCGTCCGAGTTCGGCGGCCTGACCGCGCTGCGCCAGCGTGGCGGCGAGTGCCGGCGTCACCTTCACCGCGCCGATGGCCAGCGGCAGCTTGCCTGGCGGTGCGGCGGCGCCGTCCTGCTGCGCCCATGCGGCATGCGAGAGCATGGCGAGGATCAAGGCGATCACTCCCGAAACGAACGGACGCTGGATGGATGCAGGCATGACGCCCTCCTTGAGGCGATGTGCGTGCGGGGATGGTACCGGGGGGCGCGAAGGACGCCGGTGACCACACCAGGTTCGTGCGGGCTCACCAGATCCTTGCACGGAACCGACATGAAGCCAACGTCGGCGGCCGATGATCCATCATGCGCCATCGATTCCGAACCGTGTGGATCTCCGACATCCACCTGGGCAGCAACACGGTGCGGGGTGCCGACCTCAGCTTCTTCCTGCGCCACGTGATGTGCGAGCGGCTGTACCTGGTGGGCGACATCGTGGACATGTGGCGCCTGCGCAAGCGCTGGCGCTGGCCGAACTGCCACAACGACGTGGTCCGGCGCCTGCTGAAACTGGCCAGCAAGGGCGTGGACGTGATCTGGATCCCGGGCAACCACGACGACGCCATCCGCCCCTATGACGGACTGTCGATCGGCGGCATCCGCATCGAACTGATGGCCGCGCACGAGACGGCCGACGGCAAGCGGATGCTGGTGACGCACGGCGACCAGCATGATCTGGTGGTGTGCGCCAGTCCGGCGCTGGCGGCACTCGGAAGCCTCGGCTACGACCTGCTGCTTGGCATGAACCGCGTGTGGAACGGCCTGCGCCGCCGCGTGGGCCTTCCCTACCAGTCGCTGTCGCAGTCGATCAAGGCGCGCGTGAAGAGCGCCTGCACCATGATGAGCCGCTACGAGGACGCGCTGATCGCCGAGGCGCGACGCGGCGGATTCGACGGCGTGGTGTGCGGCCACATCCACAAGGCCGAGCGCCGGCAGATCGATGGCCTGACCTACATCAACTGCGGCGACTGGGTGGAAAGCTGCACGGCGCTGGTGGAACACCACGACGGTCGGCTGGAGATCCTGGACGGCCTGGCCTTCAACGAGATGGTGCGACAGGCTCGCGGGCTGCCCGCGGACCACCGAGAGACGGAGGAATGGCCCGAGCCGGTGCTCGCGCTGCGCAACGGAAACACGGCGGCCCAATGGAAAGAGATATTCGCCGCATAAGCGTGCTGTCGGCGGGCGTGGGTGCGGGCCACATGCGCGCGGCGCAGGCCATCGCCGAGGCGTTGCCGCTGTGTGATCCCTCCGTGCAGGTGCAGGTGGTGGACGTGCTGCAGCATGCGGCCCCGGGCTTTCGAACGCTGTACCGCGATGCATACGTGGCCTTGGCCAACCGCACGCCACGCCTGGTCGGCTGGCTGTACGACCGCGCCGACAAGGCGTGGAGCGATCGGTGGTACGCAAGCGCCATCGAGCGCATGGCGCTGCATCGCTGGCTTCGATCGATGGAGCGCGACACGCCCGATGCCGTGGTGTGCACGCACTTCCTGCCTGCCGCGCTGATCGATGGACTGCGCCGCAGCGGTCGCGTGCGCGTGCCGATGACCACCGTGGTGACCGACCTCGATGTGCACGGCCTGTGGCTGGACGGACGCGCCGACCGCTGGTGCGTGGCTGGCGAGGAGGCGGAGCGGATCATCTGCCGCGAGGGCGTGGAACCATCCACCGTCCGCGTGACGGGCATCCCGATCACGCGGGCGTTCGAGTCGCTGCCTTCGCGCGAGGCTGCGCGCGCGATGCTGGGCGTTCCCTCCCACCGTCCGCTGGTCCTGTTCAGCACGGGTGGCTGCTGCCTGGGACCCGTGGAGCAGACCTTCGGTCTGCTTCAGGAGCTGCGCGACGTGGCCACCGTGGTGGCGATCTGCGGCCACAGCGAGCACGCGCGCAAGCGTCTGCAGGCGATGGTGCCGGACGCGGCCCGCAATGACATGCGCGTGATCGGCTTCACCTCCGAGATGCATGCATGGATGGCGGCGGCGGACCTGATCGTCGGCAAGCCCGGCGGCCTGACCAGCAGCGAAGCGCGTTCCGCGGGACTTCCCATGGTCGCGATTCACGCGATCCCGGGACAGGAGGAGCGGAATCTGGCCCATCTGCTGGAATGGGGTGCCGCCATCGCGTGCCTGACGCCATCGACGCTGTCGTGGCGCATTCGCTCGCTGCTGGCGGATGCGCCACGGCTGCACCGCATGCGATGCGCCGCACTGGCCTCGGCACGACCCGCGGCCGCACGCATGGTTGCCGAGACGGTGCTCGAGACCGCGCTCGCCGGACGGGCGATCGTGTCGGCGCAGGGCCTACACTCGCCTGCATGCGCGGCCTGATCTTCACCGAGTTCATCTCACTGGTCGAGGAAAAGTTCGGCCTGCGCGTGGCTGACGAACTGCTGTCGCAGCCAGGGCTGACGGACGGCGGTGCCTACACCAGCGTGGGCAACTACAGCCACCACGAGATGCTGACGCTGGTGGTGGGTCTGGCCGAGCGCACCGGGCTGCCGGTGCCCGACCTGTGCAAGGTGTTCGGAGAATGGCTGTTCCCGAAACTGGCCACGAACTTCGACTTCGCGGTGAAGCCCTACACCAACGCGTTCGACTTCCTTCGGTCACTGGATGGCGTGATCCATGTCGAGGTTCGCAAGCTGTATCCCGAGGCGCAGTTGCCACACGTGCCCGTGACCCGCGTGGACAACCACGAGCTGGTGATGGAGTACCGATCCAAGCGGCCGTTCGCCGACGTGGCGGAGGGCCTGTTGCGCGGCTGCCTGGCGTGGTTCGGTGAACGCGCGTCGCTGCACCGCGAGGCCCTGCAGCCGGACGGCGCACACGCCGCGCGCTTCACGATCACGCGGATCGGGGTCGCGCCGTGAGCCGCGAGGAGATGGACATGCTGCAGCGCCGCGCCGAGCGCGACCGTCGCGCGCGCGAGCAGGCCGAGCGACTGCTGGAGGAGAAGTCGCGCGAGCTGTTCGACACCAACGAGCGACTGCGACTTGCCACCCGAGGGCGTCTGGAGGCATTGAGTCGCGTGGGCGAGGACCTGAGCCAGCTGCAGGATCTGGATCTGCTGATGAACCGCATCCTTTCCGAGGCGCGCGCGCTCACCAGCGCCGAGGCAGGCTCGGTGTTCCTGATCGAGGGGCCGACCCTTGTGTGCGCATACAGCCAGAACGATCGGCTGCAGCCGGGCGAAGGCAATGTGCTCACCCGACTCGGTCCGACCGACCGCCTGCCACTGAGCATGCAGAGTCTTGCCGGCAGCGTGGCGCTGAGCGGCAGCGTGCTCAACGTGCCCGACGCCTACGCCATCACGCCGGAAGCCAACCACGCCTTCGATCGCCGTTTCGACGAGGCCACGGGCTACCACACGCGCGCGGTGCTCGCGATACCGCTGAAGGTGCAGGGCGGCGCCGTGATGGGCGTGCTGCAACTGATCAACCCCATTCCCACCTCCATCCATCGAGCCGACGTGTTCGATTCGGATGACGAGATGCTGATGCGCCACTTCGGCGGCGTGGCCAGCCTGTCGATCGAGCGCGCGCGCCTGACGCGATCCATCATCACCCGCATGATCCGCAGCGTGGAATTGCGCGACCGGTACGAGACCAAGGAACATGCCTCGCGCGTGGCCGACATCAGCGTGGAGCTGTGGGAGGCGCACGGGCAACGGAACAACATGCGCTCCAAGGACATCGAGCGCGGCTCCGATCGGCTGCGCATCGCCGCCATGCTGCACGATGTGGGCAAGCTCGGCGTGAGCGACGTGATCCTGCAGAAGCCCGCGCGGTTGACGCCGGAGGAGATGGCGAAGGTGCGCGAGCACGTGATCGTGGGCGCCAGGCTGTTCGACGACGTGGTGACCGAGTTCGATCGCCACGCGCGCGATGTGGCCCTGTACCACCACGCGCGCTGGGATGGCAGCGGCTACCCCACCGTGGCCGATCTGCGGCAACTGCAGAAGGACGCGCCGCACGCCGCCGGGCCCATGATCGATCCACGCGGCGAGAACATTCCGCTGTTCGCGCGCATCGTTGCGCTGGCCGACGTGTACGACGCGCTGGTGACGCCGCGCGCCTACAAGAAGGCCTGGAGCGTGGCCGAGGCACTGGAGGCGATCCGCGCGGAAGCGGGCCGTCAGTTCGACCCCGAACTGGCCGAACTGATGCCCGACGTGATCCA
>CAIPQY010000129.1 GCA_903867275.1 uncultured bacterium
CACACCGGTGATCGCCATGGCCACACATGCACGCCAGCGACGCTGCGCGGCCAGCACCGGCAGGAAGAGCACCGGCATCACCTTGAACGAGGCGGCCAATCCAAATGTGACGCCCGCCTGGCGTTCGCAACGCGCAATCTGCCCATGCCCGACCGCAGCGCATGCACTGCACCACGCACCCAAGGCCACCAGCATGAACACCACCACATCGTGCGCCTGATACCCGAGCGGCACGATCGTGTGGCCCACCGACGAGAGTGCGAGCAATCCTCCAAACAGGAAGAACTTCCACGGCACCTGCACCGCGGCGCGAAAGCGCGCATCCAGCATGAGTGCGTTCCAGATGGCACGCACCGCGAGCACCGCCGAAGTGACCAGCATCACGCACCACAGCACGCGCGCCAACGGCACAGGAAGCATCGCCAGTGGAAGCACGGGCGCAGTGAACACCGGCGGATACACCCACCATTCCGGACCCGGCAACGACTGCGCCTCCAGCACGCGGTGCGACGCGGGCAGATAGCACCCCATCAACTCCGACTGCTTGCGAAACGACAGGATCGGCACCAGCGCCGCACAGGCAACCATCCACCCGTACAGCCACGGCGTGCGCCACAGTGCGGCGGCGATCCGTGAGCCGATGGGCGCTGGTGCGTCAGACATGCATGCCGAGACTAGCGGGGATGCGTGCGCCCATCACGCCAATCACCGTCGCGACGCAACTCACGGACCGGCACCCACCGGGGCTGCATCGGCCGCCTTCGGCTTCACCTCCACGATGCGATCCGCAATCGGTGGAAACGGGCCCTCGCTTCGTGGCGCGTCCGCACTCTCGAGCAGCAGCGTCATGGCATCTTCCGCCGCACCCGACACGATGCGGGCGATGCGATCGTGCGGCGTGGCGCTTCCAAGTTCGTACGTGATGCCGGGCGCGCCGGTGGTCTCGAAGGCCCAGCGCTTGAAGGTCCACTGGTCCACGTTGTGCGCGCCGCTGGACTCCACCGTGTAATCGGGGAAACGCTTCTGGATGGCATCCACCCAGCGTCGCGCGAAGTTTGGTGGAAAGGTCCTGGCCGCATCGGGTGGCAGGTAGAAGATGTCGCGATCCGTGGCGTGAAAGTCGAGCAGCAGGAACATGCGCGCGTCCGGCCGCTTCTGGATTTCCAGAATCGCATCACGCACCGCACGCGACTCCGGCTGGCTGAAGTCGTGCCAATCGCGGTTGTTGTCGACCGCACCGAGCGTGCTGCGCCACTGCCCTTCATGCACCCCGTCCGGATTCACAAGCGGCACCATCACCACTCGGAACTTGCTGCGGAAGCGCTTCGCGAGTTCGCCGTCGCCCAGCATCGCCTCCATGAAACGCATCAGCCCGACGCTTCCAGACACCTCCGGCGGATGCTGACGCCCGATCACGATCACGTAGTTGGGCGGCGCGCCATCGTTGAACTCCACCATCTTCAGCGGGCGCCCGGCAGCGCTCTCGCCGATCACGCTCGACTTGGCGAAGGGGCGCGTGGCCATCGCATCGGTCCATGCCCACAGCTGCTCGTTGCCGATCATGTGGTTGCTGGCCACCCACGTCGGCTGCGGACCCACGTGCAGCTTCAGCACGCACTCCGGTGCGCCCGAGGCCCCCTGCCAATCAACATCGGGCACCCGCTTCCAGGTGATGCCATCGGTGCTCACACGCGCGCGCGGCCGGCTCTTGGCAGTGGTGATCGCCAGATGCACGGTGATGTCGACGGGGGCATCCGCCTTCACGCGAAACGCGTACCACGGACTCGGGTTGATCGGCTCGTTCTCCGGCGTGATGAGCACCTTGAATTCGTGCGGCCCAATCTGCGTGCACGCATTCACGCGCGCACCGCTGAACTGGTTGTCGAAGGTCACGGTGGGCGCGGGATCCGCGAAGACCCACGCGCGGCGTTCCTGCAGCGCGGCCTTGATGGGCGGGCCGCCAACATACGGGGCATCCGCCTGCGCCCCCAGCATGCATGCACACACGGTCAGCAGTGCGGGCAACAACCACGCCTGGGTTCGTCTCTGCATCACCCAAATCTAGTCGTTCCGATTTCAGTCAGGCGGCCGAAGCCGCGGAATCAATCCGCCAGCGCTCGCTCGAGCTGCGTCATGCACGACGCAGTGGCCGCGGCGTTC
>CAIPQY010000130.1 GCA_903867275.1 uncultured bacterium
CACGCGGGACATGACCGTGGTGGGGCTCGGCAACAGCGCGCTGGATGGCTATCTGGAGCGCGCGCTCACGCCAGGCCGCCGCCTTGAGCCCTACCCGCACACCGAGCGCGGCAGCTTCTTCCGCTCGGACCAGTTCGAGCTCGCGAAAGTCGGCGTGCCCATGCTCTTTGCGGGGCGCGGCGTGGATCACGTCGAGAAGGGCGCCGAATGGGGCCGCCAGAAAGACGAGGAGTTCGTCGCGCAGCGCTATCACGGCCCCAAGGACGAGTGGACCGATGACTGGCGCCTTGATGGCGCGCTGGAGGATCTGGGCGTGTTCTTCCGCACCGGGTTGGCGGTGGCGGATTCCGGTGATTGGCCGGAGTGGAGCAAGGATTCGGAGTTCAGGGCGGTGAGGGAGAGGAGCAGGGGTGCAGCAAAGGACTGAGGCTCACCCCTCGGGACTCGCGTATCCCGCCTCGCGCTGATGGCATACGGCAAGCGCCGTCACCCGATCGCGCAGCGGCTCGTACTGCACTCACTCCACCCTGTAATCCTCCACCCTCGGCTCCCGCGTCCAGCGCCAGTAATCGAGGAGCTTCCACGGCGAGAGCACGGTCACCTTGCCCTGGCTGTTGCGGTACCAGCTGTTTTTCACCGCGGGGTGTGACCAGATCGTGCGCGCGAGCATGTGCTTGAGCTCGTGCGCATAAGAGGCACTCGCTTCGGGGTTCACCTCCATGCTGGCCGCGCCCCGCTCGAGCAGCACGCGCAAGCAGCCCATGATGTAACGCGCCTGGCATTCGCCGTGGAAGATCAGGCTGCCGCTCGCCGCCAGATTGGTGCCCGGCCCGTACATCACGAAGAAATTCGGGAAGCCGGGCACGGTGATGCCCAGATAGGCCTCCGGGTCATCGCCCCAGCGCTCGGCCAGCGTCACGCCATCAC
The DNA here is from genome assembly GCA_903867275.1 of uncultured bacterium. Lineage (GTDB taxonomy): Bacteria > Planctomycetota > Phycisphaerae > Phycisphaerales > SM1A02 > SYAC01. The sequence continues at coordinate 928 of CAIPQY010000130.1, forward strand.
GCCCACGGATGTCCATCGGCCAGAGAAAGCGGCTCGCGTGGAAGCCGGTGGCATAGACCACCACGTCTGCGTCCACGTGCCGGCCGGATGCCGTGGAGAGCCCGGTCTCGTCCATGCCCAGCACCGCTTCGTCGATCAACTCCACGTGCGGCTGGCGCAAGGTCCGCAGCCACGAGCCGTTGTCCTGCAGCGTGCGTTTGGCGAGCGGCGGATACTGCGGCAGCACGCGCTGGAACAGTGCCTCGTCTTCGCCGCACTGCTCGCGGATCCAGCCCGTGAAGAACTCGCGCGTGAAGTCGTTGATGGCGTTTGCGGAGCGTTCTTTATCGGGCCACTCGGGATCGATGAAGGTACCTTCCCACTGGCCGTCCGTGGCGGGCCAGAACAGCAGGAAGCGGTACCAGCGACCGTAGTAGGGCAGGTGGCGGAAGCACCAGCGCGCGCCTTCACTGACCGCGCGGTGGTAATCGGGGTTGGGGAACATCCACTGCTTCGAGCGCTGGAAGACCGTCACCTGCGCGGCGGTCTTGGCGATTTCGGGCACGATCTGGAAGGCGCTAGCACCCGTGCCGACCACAGCCACGCGCTTGCCGGCGATGTCCACGCCCGTATCCCAGCGCGCGGAGTGGAAGGCGGGGCCGCGGAAGGTGGCCATGCCTTCGATGTCCGGCAGCTTGGGGCGGTTCAGCTGGCCCACGCTGCTGATCAGTGCGCGCACCTCGAGCGTCTGCTCGCTGCCGTCTTTGGCGCGCAGTTGCAGTTTCCAGGTGCCGCTCCCTTCCTGCCAGGCAGCTGACGCCATCTCGGTCTCGAAGCGCACGTTCGCCGTGACGCGGTACTTGCGTGCGGTGGCGTCGAAGTAGCGCTGCAACTCGGGTTGCCGCGCGAAGAACTCCGTCCATTCGTTGTTCGGCTCGAAGGAATAGCAATAGAAATGGTTGCCCACGTCCACGCGGCAGCCGGGGTAGCGGTTCTCGTACCAGGTGCCGCCGACGCCTGCGTTTTTCTCGATGATCACGTAGGGGATGCCCGCTTCGCCGAGGCGGATGCCGGCGAGGATCCCCGACATGCCCGCACCGATCACGGCCACCGGGAATTCCGCACGTGCGGCTTCGGGAATGTGCGCGAAGGACACCGCGCGCGCATCCACGCCATCGAGCTCCATTTCCTCGAGCATCATCGGCACGTACTGCGCGGGCACGTCGCCCGCGACGAGAAAACTCATCATGCGCTGCAGCGTGGCGGCATCCGGTGGTGGCGGCAGCGTGCAGCCGCGATCGCGGTAATCGCGCAGCATCGCGAGCGCGCGGCGGCGCACCTCGGCCTGTGCGTCGGGAGACATCGCGCACTGCATCTCGTTCAGGAAGCACATCACCGGGCGCAGATCGCCGTCGAGGATCGATGCGTCGCCGCTCATATGGATCATCGACATCAGCAGGCAGGGAACGCTTGCTGCCTCCAGCGCTGCGGCGATGGTGGCATCGTCGTCCGTGAAAGCGTCGCCGGCAGGGTTCTGGCGCTGGCTCATGTGCGTGGACTCGCGTGGAGGGGCTTCGTCCGGATTATCCGCGCTCGTAACGCCACCGGGCGATTACGGAACCGCAATTACGCCACGATCATTCCTTCAGCGGGCAGGGCGCTGCGTGTAGGGTGGGACTGCAGTTCCAGCAGAGAGTCATTGATGCGCCGCGACGTACACACCCAGTGGGAACACAGCCACGATTTCAATCCCGATTCGGGACGCGCCGAGGCCAGCACGCGCAGCGTGATGATCCTCACGGCGCTGATGATGGTGGTCGAGATTGCCGCCGGCATCACTTACGGCTCGATGGCACTGCTCGCCGACGGCTGGCACATGGCAACGCACGTAGCCGCCTTCGGAATTTCGGTCTTCGCTTACCGTTATGCGCGCGCCCACGCCAACAATCCCCGCTACAGCTTCGGCACCGGAAAGGTGGGGACGCTGGGCGGCTTCGCCAGCGCGATCGCGCTGGCGGTGGTGGCCCTGGTGATGGCACTGGAATCGCTGCAGCGCGTGATGTCCCCGCAGGCGATCCACTTCGACGAGGCGATCCTTGTCGCGGTGGTGGGGCTGGTGGTGAATCTGGTGAGCGGCGTGCTGCTGCACGGCGCGCAGGGGCACAATCATCACCACGGTCATGAGCATCACCACGACCACGACCACGACCACGACCACGACCACGACCACGACCACGACCACGACCATCATCACGATCACACGCTCGCGCACGATGATGCGCAAGCACATCACGACGACGGCCACCACGACCACAACCTGCGCGCCGCCTACCTGCACGTGGTGGCGGATGCGCTCACCTCGGTACTCGCAATCGCCGCATTGCTTGCAGGCCGCTGGCTGGGCTGGAACTGGCTCGATCCGCTGATGGGTCTGGTGGGCGCAGCGCTGATCGCGCGCTGGGCCTGGGGCTTGATCCGCGAAAGCGGTCAGGTGCTGCTCGATGGCGCCGCAGACGACACCATGCGCGAGGCCATCAGACGCGCGATCGAGCCGCAGACCGACAGTCTGGTCACGGATCTCCACGTCTGGGCCGTGGGCCCGCGCAGCTGGTCAGCAAGCCTTGCCGTGCTCTCGCACGATCCGCTGGCCCCGGAGGACTACAAGCGCCTGCTGCACGGCATTCCGCGCTTGGACCACGTGCTGATCGAGGTGAACCGTTGTCCGGGGGAGATGTGCAAGGTGCCGGGTTGAGGCTCACCTCCCCGGCGCCTGTCCCCCGTCAATCGAGTAAAACTGTCCCGAGATCCACGCACCCTGCTCGCTGCACAGAAACGCAGCGAGCGCTGCCACCTCCTCCGGCCGCCCCGCGCGCCCCAGCGGCACGTACTGGCTCAACAGGCGGTCCCAGGTGCCGTCGGCGCGAGGGATGTCGTCGAGTCGTGAGGTGTCGATGATGCCCGGGCAGATGGCGTTCACGCGGATGCCGTTGCGGCCCAATTCGCTCGCCATCGCGGCGGTGAGTGCCTGCAGGCCGGCTTTGCTGGCGGCATAAGCCGCGTGCTGCGCGGGCAGCAGCTTTCCGGCGATGGACGAGATGTTCACGATCGAACCGCCCGCACCCTGCGCAACCATTTGCCGTGCTGCGCACTGGCTGAGATAGAACGGCCCGTGCAGGTTCACATCGATCACATGGCGCCACACGTCGGGATCCAGATCGATCACATTTCGGCGGTCCGCGCCACGCGCGGCACCGGCGTTGTTCACCAGGATGTCCACGCGGCCCAGCTCTGCCACGCAGCGTTCCACCAGTGCGAAGCAGGCCTCTTCGCTGCTCACATCGCAGACCACCGGCAGCGCACGCCGGCCGAGCGCGCGTATCTCGTCTGCCACCGAGTCGATGTCCCGCCAGCCTACGGCTTTTTCCTCGTCCGGATACTGCTCCGGTGCGCGGCCGCTGCCTGTCACCAGCACATCGCAGCCGGCCCGCGCGAGACACAGCGCGATCTCGCGGCCGATGCTGCGCATGCGGCCTGCACCGGTGACGATGGCGACCTTCGCAGCCGGAACATCGGGAGTTGCGGGCATGGGTGTTCTCCTTCATGCGGTAGTTGCGAGCCGATTATCGGACGGCGGGAATACGGCTCGGGATTACGGTAGCGCAACACGGGCATACAGGCAGCCTTCGCTCTGCCCGCGGCCGGGGTGGCTCGTGTAGGCTCGCGGCTCGAACACCAGCAGGAGCCGCGCCATGTCAGACGCCATCACTCCCTTCAGCATCAGCATCAGCGATCAGGAGATCTCCGACCTGCGCCAGCGCCTCGGCAACACGCGCTGGCCCGATGCCGAAAC
>CAIPQY010000131.1 GCA_903867275.1 uncultured bacterium
CAGCACACCGCGCCCCGCATTCAGCGTGCCCGCGCCGCGATAGTCCTTTGCTGCCAGCGTGCCCGCGTTGGGCAGGCTCACGCGATCCACATACACGACCGAATTCACGGTGTTGATGTAGTACAGCGCGTCGGGGGAGAATCCCGCGTCGAAGATGGTGCCATCGAGCGGCGCCAACCCGCCGGGCGGCGAGGGAATGTGTGCCGTCACCAGCCGGTTCTGGCCGGTACCTGCGCCCGGATCCACATCCACGAACAGGTCGAGCGAGGTGCCGTCCTGCGGCAGGTTGCCGCTGATCGACACGCGCAGCGCATCGCCATCGGCGCGCGCGAACAGCTGGTTCAGTTCGCCCGCGTTGTCGGCGAACGACGACACGCAGGACTGCGTCGCCACCAGCGCGCCGTCGCCCGCGTCGGCGGGAAGGTTCCGGCCGTCGATGTCGGCGTGCGACACCACCTGCGGCAGCGACAGCGCAGCCGTTCCGATGAACCAGCCGCGTGCGGAGAGCGAGATCGGGTACGCCGACTTGTTCGCTGCGGTGATGGCGGCGAGCGCGGTGGCGTTCTCCAGACTCGCGGGCGTGGTGCCTGCCTGCGGCAGCGTGAATGCAGACAGATCCAGCGTGGCGTTGGCGGTGCCCGACCCGAGATTGATCGCCACCAGCACGGTCTGCGCCGCATCGCTTCGCACGAAGGCGTACACGCCGGCATCCGTGCATGGCACGGCGGTGTAGCTGCCGCGTCGCAGCGCCACCGACGCCTTGCGCACCGCGATCAGCGATCGATAGGTCTCCAGGATCGATCCCGACACGCCCTTCTGTTCGGGCACGCTGCGACCGTCGTTGTCGGCTGCGAAGGTGGGGGGCTTGGTGCCCGTGGCGATCGCCGGGTAGTTGCTCATCGGCGCACCCGCGACGGCGTTCCACTTGAAGGGCTCGCGCATCGGAATGTCGTCGGCGTCGCTGCCGGTGCTGGCCTTGCTGCCCTTCATGCCGATCTCGTCGCCGAAGTAGATGTTGGGCGGGAAGGGCAGCGTCATCAGCACCGCCGCCGCCACCTTCTGCCGACCGTTCATGGTGGTGGCATTGCTGCTGTTGAATTCGCTCGCGAGACGGTTGGAGTCGTGGTCGTTCGACTCGGCGACCACCGTCTTGCCCGCGGGGATGGCGGCCACGGTGTTCGCCACCGTGCTGTACAGGCCAGCGGCGCTGCGCCCGGTCACGGCGCCGCGAATCGCGAACTCGAGCGGCTTGGTGATCACCGCGTCGAAGGCATTCGGCGTGAGCAGGTCGGTGCCGTAGTTGCCCCAGTCCGATGGCTCGCAGAAGATGAACACATCCGGCTTCAGCGTGCGCAGCGAGCTGCACCAGGTCTCCCAGAATGTGATGTTCGCGCCCCAGCCCTCGCCGCCGCTCGCCCATGCGTGATCCAGGCGGAACCCGTCCACGCCGTCGCTGGTGTTGCCGTCACCGTTTGGATCCAGCCACTTCTTCGCCCAGTTGGTCACCAGCGTCACCACCGCCGGGTTCTCCAGGTTCCAGTGGATGAAGCCCACCTGCGAGCCGTTCCAGGTGTTGTACTGCGACCCGATGTAGGTGGTGTTGGCGGGGTTGGTGAAGGCCAGCCACGCATCGAAGGGACTCGCGGGCGCGTTGTACGCCGACGCGTACCAGGTGCTGTTCTGGCTGATGCCGTAGGCCACGAAGTCCAGGATCACCTTCATGCCGCGCGCATGCGCCGCGTTCACGAACGCAAGGAACTGCGCCTCGGTGCCGAAGCGCGCGTTCAGCGTGTCGGCCGGCCCGTGCTGGTAGCCGTGATACGCCGCCGACGGGAAGATCGGCTGCAAGTAGATCATGGTCACGCCCAGGTACTGCAGGTAGTCCAGGCTGCCGGTCGAGGCCAGGCCGCCGAAGTCGCCGAAGCGCGTGGTGACGGTTCCAACCTTGTCGTTGTCCGAGTCGCGCCAGGCGATCGGCATGATCTGGTACACGATCTCGTCCTGCGGCAGGCGCGAGCCCTGCGCGAGCGCGGTGCGAGAACCGAGCAGCGCACTCAGCAGCGCGATCAGGCATGCAGTCGGACGGATGGATGCATGCATGGGGCGCATGCGGCCAGTCTAACCCGCGTGCCGGCGGTATCCAAAGGTTTGTCGCGAAAGATCGCGGCTTCGATCGGCGCTCAGGCGACCGCAGTGCGCCACTTGATGCTGCAGCCGATGCTCGGATGCTGCTGCTCAGAAGGCTTTCGGCCGCCAAGCACCGCAGCGATGGCGGCGCGCAGTTCATCACCCGTCACCGGCACGCCCGATTTCGGACGGCTGGCATCCAGGCGGCCGCGATAGGCCAGGCGGTGGTTCGCATCGAACAGGAAGTAGTCGGGCGTGCACGCGGCGTCGAAGGCGCGTGCCACATCCTGGCTTGGATCGAAGCAGTACGGGAAGGTGTAGCCCGCCTCACGCGCCTCCTCGGTCATGCGAGCAGGCGCGTCGTCGGGATACGCAACCGGATCGTTGCTCGAGATCGCCACGATCGCCAGCGGCCCGTTCGCGTGCTCGCGTCCAAGCGTGGCCAGCTGCTCGCGCACATGCTTCACGAAGGGGCAGTGATTGCACAGGAACATCACGAGCACGGGGCGGCCTGCGTAGTCGGTGTGCCGCACCAGACTGCCGTTGCGCGTGTCGGTGAGGTCGAAGGCGGGCAGGGGCGATCCGAGCGGCTTCATGGTGCTTTCGAGTGGTGGCATCGGGGGTGTCTCGTGCGGTGCGGACTGGCGGCGTTTCGAATCCGCGCGCGTGCATCGTAGACTTGCCGCATGCCACGCGTGCGCGACGAGGGCCCGAGCGACGAGGACATCCGGCGATTCGGCCATGAAGCCGACCCCGACGGCGCCACCGTGTTCTGCCCCGATTGCGGCGCCGGCATGCACGTGGACGCCGAGATCTGTCCCAAGTGCTTCTGCTTCACCGCCGGTGACACGCTGCGGCGCCATCCGCGACACGAGCGGCGCAGGCGCACCATCATCCTCACCGTGATCGGGCTGCTGGTGCTTGCGCTGCTGCTGCCGCTGATCACCGGACGCTGGTGGCTGTAGCGCAAAAAAGCGAACGGGCCGCCGATTGGCGACCCGTTGCAGTGCCCCGTGTAGGACTCGAACCTACGACCCGCTGATTAAGAGTCAGCTGCTCTACCAACTGAGCTAACGAGGCGAAGCGGCGAAGAGTAGTGCGTCGCCGCGCGCTCGGCAAGCGCCTCAGGCCTTCGCCTCCGGCGTGCGGGCGCCGTGACAACTCTTGAACTTCTTGCCGCTGCCGCAGGGACATGGCTCGTTGCGACCAACCACCGCAGGTGGCGCGCGCTTCACCTCGGGCACAGGCGCTGTCGCATCGGCGCCGGCGCGCTCGCCGGCCTCGATCGCCGCCTGCTGCGCCGGACTTGGGCCAGGCTCCGCCGAAGGAAGTTCGCCCGCTGCCGGGGCTTGCGCTGCCTGTGCGCGCTGCTGCACCTGCGGCACCAGGCGGCCCTTGAAGGCCACCTCGGACACGCGGTCGCGCACCGACACCAGCATCTCCTCGTACAGGCGTGCCGCCTCCTTCTTGAACTCGATGCGTGGATCCTTCTGGCTGAAGGCCCGGAAGCCGATGGCATCGCGGATCTGGTCCATGGCGCGCAGGTGGTCCTTCCACACGTTGTCCAGCGTCTGCAGCAGCACCCAGCGCTCGAAGTGGGTGAGCTCGGCGCGCTGGCTCTCTCGCAGGCGCGCGGTCACGAAGGCGTCCGGGTTGGCATCGGCGTCGGCGCGCTCGCGCTCGTTCAGCACCGCCAGCCCCTCGCGCTCGAACCACGCCGCGATCGACTCGCCGGTGCGGCCCTCGGCCAGACAGGCCTTGGCGCGCTCGGCGAAGCGCGCGTCGTCCCAGCGGCGTGCCTCCTCGTCGAGCAGCTTGCGAAGCTCGCGCGGGTCGTTGCTTGGCAGCGACTGCGCATCCCACTGCACGCCGTAGCGGACGCGCGCCCAGTTGCAGAACTGTTCCAGCGCCTGCTGGCCGTTGGCCTGCAGCTGCGCGGCGGTCAGATCCAGCGCGAAGTCGATGGCGTAGGTGCGCTCGCGCTCGGCATAGGCCTCGCGCGCGGCCTTCAGCAGCCGCTCCGCCGCCTGATCCGGTCCCTCGGTGCCCTTGAATTCGCCGGGCTCCACCTTCACGCCGAGCACGCGCTCGGTCCAGTTGCTGAGTTCGCGCACGCTGAAGTCGGGCACCAGGTACTGATCGACCGGCGTCAGGTCGATCGCCTCCATCATGGCGGAGGCCGCCTTCTCGATCGCCTGTCGCACGGCGCCGCGATTGCCGTCGCGCACCAGCTGTGGATCCAGCTCGCACTGGTAGGCCTCCTTGGCCCACTTGGTCAGTCCGCTCGCATCGAAGTCGGCGGCGTCGCCCTCGCTTGGCATGTACTCGGCCACGGCCAGCTCGATCTTGCCCTGCGCCTCTTCCTTGGCGTCGAGCAGCAGCATCTGATGCACCTCGTGCGCCTCCTTGCGGCGGAAGCGGTGGGGCTCGATGGTGGCGCCGAGCTTCTCGCGCGCCCATTCGCTCAGACAGCGACCGGCGTGATCAGGGCCCAGGTACAGCGCCGCCGCGTCGCGTGCGGATTCCGCCACGAAGCGCCACACCACATCGCGCACGCCGCGACTCTCGAGCACCGGCTGTCGCAGGCCGTAGAAGCCGCGACGCTGGAACTCCATGGGCTCGTCGTATTCCAGGATGTTCTTGCGCATGGTGAAGTTGCGCTCCTCCACCTTGCGCTGAGCCTTCTCCACGGCGCGGCTCAGCATGGGCGCCTCGATGGAGTCGCCTTCCTTCATGCCCATCTTGGACAGCAGGGTGAGCGTGGCCTTGCCCGCGA
>CAIPQY010000132.1 GCA_903867275.1 uncultured bacterium
AGATCGAGCACCGCGTACACGGCCGTGGCGAAGCGCGTGGCGTGCCCGTCGCGCGCCAGCAGTTCGCGGTTCACCGTGGCCAGCGCCTCGGCGGGGGGCACGATGCGATAGGTGCTGCCCGTGATCTGCTTGGTGGGAAGGCTGCGCGCGATCACCATGGTCATCAGCGCCGCGGGCACGCCGTGACCCACGGCATCCGCGATGAAGATGCCCAGATGATGTTCATCCAGTCGCCGCGCGTCGTAGATGTCGCCGCTCACCCAGCTGGCCGGCCGCCACATGGCCGCCACCTGCGCGCGCGGCAGGTCGGGCAGCGACTTGGGAAGGAATTCGCGCTGCACCTGCGCCGCCAACTGCAGTTCGTCCTGCATGCGCGCCAGGTCGCCGCGCAGCCCGCCCACCATGCGTTCGGCGCCGCTGGCCTGCGTGCGCAGCCGATCCAGTTCGGGTTGGCGTGACAGCATGCCGCGCAGTGCGGCGGCGATCGCCACGGGTCCGGCCTCGATCGCCATGGCACCCAGTCCCATGCCCTGCGCGCTGCGGCGTTCGGTCACCACCAGATGGGGTTGGCCCGTTCGATCGGCCTGATCCAGTGCCGCGGTGAGGCCGCGCGTGTCATCCAGCGGATCCAGCACCATCACCAGCGCACCCGACGCTTCGCCGATGGCCGCGGCCGCATCGGCCAGCGCAACGCACGACATCGTGCAGCCTTCGTCGAATGCCGCCGCGATCTCCAGTGCCAGCGATTGCAGCGATGCCGTGCGTCGTGGCGTGGCCGCCATGGTCAGGTGCAGCGCGGCGCGTGGCGCCGGTGGCGGTTCATCCTCGAACATGCGTGGCGAGTGTATCGGCGGCGGCATCGTGGCCGCGCAACCACGCAAGCGTGGCGGCGTGCACGCGCGGGCCGCCGGCAGCATGCATGGCGCGCAGCGAGCGAAGCAGCGCATCGGGTTCGCAGCGCTGCAGCAGGGCATCGCGCGTGATGGGTGCAAGCGGCGCCATGCCGATCCACCACGCCACCAGTCCGCGCACGCGATCGGCTGACACGCCATCACGTTGCAGACCCGCAAGCCCTTCCGCGCCGTCGCGCTTGGCAAGACGCTCGCCCTGCGCGTTGCGCACCAGCGGCATGTGCCACCATCGCGGCTCGGGCAGCCGCAGCGCCCGCAGCAGCCGCGTTTGCAGCGCCGCGCTTTCCAGCAGGTCGGCGCCGCGCACCACATCGGTCACGCCAAGTTCGCCGTCATCCACGGCGCAGGCCAGCTGGTAGCTGGGCACGCCGGCCTTGGTCCACACCAGGAAGTCGCCGTGGTCGCGGTGCACATGGAAGTCGTGCGAGCCCATCACCTGATCGTGCACCGTGGTGCCCTCGTCGAGCGTGTGCACGCGATGGTTCACCGCCGCATCCACGAAGCGCCACGCGCCACGATCGCTCGGTCGCAGTGCATCCGGAAAGCGCGCGTGTCCCTCGCCTTCGTGCGGCGCACCCACGGCCGCCGCCGCTTCGCGCACTTCGCTTCGGGTGTGCGGGCTTTCGTAC
>CAIPQY010000133.1 GCA_903867275.1 uncultured bacterium
CTCGCGACAGTCCGACTCCCACTTGCGGGAGAACACGTGCATCTCGAACCTGCCGGTGCGCGCGATGCGCTCGGTCACCTCGCGCGCGAAGATCTCGCCTCCGCCCAGCGTGCCGTATTGCTGCGAGATGACCGCGATGCGGGGGCGCATCTCTGCAGCCTAACCATGGGCGCGTTTCGGCACAGAGATCGCGCGGCGACACTCAGTCACGCGTCCAATAAGTACCCCCGTCCCTGTTACGCGGACGTCACTCGACCGTCACGCTCTTGGCCAGGTTGCGCGGCTTGTCCACGTCCTTGCCGCGCATCACGGCCGCGTGGTAGGCGAGCAACTGCAGCGGCACCACCGTCACCAGCGGCTGCAGCAGTTCGGGCACGTCGGGCACGTAGAACACGTCGTCGGCCAGCGTCTTGATGTGCTCGTCGCCCTCGGTGGCCACCGCGATCACGGCACCGCCGCGGCTGCGCACTTCCTCGATGTTGCTGAGCACCTTCTCGTACTGGCTGTTGCGCGTGGCCACGAACACCACCGGCATGCCCTTGTCGATCAGCGCGATGGGGCCGTGCTTCATCTCGGCCGCGGGCATGCCCTCGGCGTGGATGTAGCTGATCTCCTTCAGCTTCAGCGCGCCCTCGAGCGCCACCGGCCAGTTCAGGCCGCGGCCCAGGAACAGCCAGTTCTCGCGCTCGATGTACTTGGCCGTGGCCTTCTTGATGTGATCGCTGAGCTGCAGCGTGCGCTCGATGGCCGCCGGGATGCGCTCCAGGTTCTGCAGGAAGGTGCTGACGTAGTCGGCGCTGAGGTAGCGGCGACGACCCACGAACAGCGCCAGCATGCTGGCCACCATCACCTGACCCACGAACGCCTTGGTGCTGGCCACGCCGATCTCGGGGCCCACGCGCAGGTACACGCCCGCATCGGTCTCGCGCGAGATGCTGCTGCCCACCACGTTCACGATGCCCATGGCCAGCGCGCCGCGGCTCTTGGCTTCCTGCAGCGCGGCCAGCGTGTCGGCGGTCTCGCCGCTCTGGCTGACCGCCACCACCACGGTGCCTTCTTCCACGATCGGATTGCGATAGCGGAACTCGCTGGCGTAGTCCCAGTCGCTGGGAATCTTGCCGAGCTCCTCCATGAGGTAGGTGCCGATCATGCACGCGTGCAGCGCCGTGCCCTGACCCACGAACACCAGGCGCCGCGCGGTGGCCAGCTGGCGCGCCAGCTGCGACACGCCGCCCAGCACGATCTGACCGCTGCGGGTGTCCACGCGACCCTGCAGGGTCATGCGCAGCGCGCGGGGCTGCTCGTGGATCTCCTTCAGCATGTAGTGCTCGAAGCTGCCCAGCTCGATCTCGGCCAGGTCGAATTCGAGTTCCTTCACCTGCGAGTCAACCGGCACGTCGTCCACGGTGCTGGTGCGGAAACTGTCGCGGGTGAGCTTGGCCACCGTGTAGTCGGCCAGCGTGAAGGCCTGCGTGGTGTGCGCCACGATGGCGCTGCTGTCGCTGGCCACCACGTATTCATCCTTGCCAACGCCCACCATCAGCGGGCTGCCCTTGCGCGCCACCACCAGCACATCGGGTTCCTTCTGGCAGATCACGCCGATGGCGTAGGCGCCGGTCACCTCGCGCAGCGCGGCCTGCACGGCCTTCTCCAGATCGCCCTTGTACAGCTCGCCGATCAGGTGGGCCAGCACCTCGGTGTCGGTCTCGCTGGTGAAGGTGTGACCCTTCTCGGTGAGCCAGGTCTTCAGGCTGGCGTAGTTCTCGATGATGCCGTTGTGGATGACGGCGATGCCGTGACCCATCTTGGCGTCGTCGCGGTGCGGGTGCGCGTTCTTCTCGGTCACGCCGCCGTGCGTGGCCCAGCGGGTGTGGGCGATGCCGATGGTGCCGTTGAAGTTGCCCTGCTTCTCGATCAGCTCCTCCACGTTGCGCACGCGGCCCACCGCCTTGGCCACATTCAGCTTGCCGCCTTCCATCACGGCCACGCCCGCGCTGTCATAGCCGCGGTATTCAAGGCGCTTCAGGCCCTCCAACAGGATGGGGCTGGCCTGGCGACGACCGATATAGGCGACGATTCCGCACATGGCTGGGGTGGCTCCGATGGCCCTCTGGGGCCAGGTTCAAGGTCAGTGACTTTCGGCAAGGTAGCAC
>CAIPQY010000134.1 GCA_903867275.1 uncultured bacterium
CTCGCGACAGTCCGACTCCCACTTGCGGGAGAACACGTGCATCTCGAACCTGCCGGTGCGCGCGATGCGCTCGGTCACCTCGCGCGCGAAGATCTCGCCGCCACCCAGCGTGCCGTATTGCTGCGAGATGACGGCGATGCGGGGTCGCATGTCGACAGGCTAGCGAACGCGAATCATCCGCGGCCGTGCGCGCTCACCCCGCGCGCAGACACCCCGTGATCGTGTCCAGATCCGCGTCCGTCAACTCCGGATAGTTGCCGCAGTAGAACCCGTTGTGATGCAGGAAGTCCGCCCCTGGCAGGTCGTACATCTGCTTCACGTACTTGCGGTAGAAGGGTTGCAGCTGGATGTTGCCCGCGATCATCGGACGACTCTCGATGCCCGCGTCGATGAAGCGCTGCAGGTAGTGCGCGCGCAGCTCGGGCGTTCGGCACACCACCGGAATGGCGAACGTGGACAGCGTGTCGATGTGGCCGTGATCCAGCGGGATCAGGTCGCCGTTGGTCACGACCGCGCTCTCCACGCGCAGGAAGTTCTGCTCGCGCTGCCGGATGTTGGATTCCAGGAACTGCATCTGGTACTGCCCCAGGAACCCGGTGATCTCGGTGGGCCGCATGTTGAAGCCGAGGTCATAGAAGGCGTACTTGGCGTCGAATTCGGACTGGATGCCGTGCCGCGTGCGCAACACCTGCTGCTGCGCGGGCGTGAGATTGCGATCCCAGCCGTTGGCACGCACGATGCGGAACATCTCCGCAAGCTCCTCGTCGTCGGTGCACGCCATGCCGCCCTCGATGGTGGACATGTGGTGCGCCACGAAGAACGAGAAGGTGGACGCCACGCCGAAGTTGCCCGCCCTGCCGCCCGCAAGCGCGGTGCCCAGCGACTCGCAGTTGTCCTCGATGAGCAGGATGCCCCGCTCCGCGCAGATGGTCTTCACGCGGCCGATGTCGCCGGTGAACCCCAGCGCGTTGGTGAGGAACAGCGCCTGCAGGTCGGTCTGCGCCAGGCGATGCTCCAGCGTGCTCGACATCACGTTCATGGTGCGCACATCGCAGTCGATGGCGACGGGAACCATTCCCATCTGGATGATGGGCATGGTGTTGGTGGACCATGTCAGCGCGGAGAAGCCCACGCGATCGCCCTGCTTCAGTCGCCCCAGATTGCGCAGCGCCTGCAGCATGGCCAGATTGGCGCTGCCACCACTGTTGAACAGCACCGCATCGCGACGCCCCTGATACGCGGCGAACTTGGTCTCGAAACGGCCGCACTCCACATCCATGCTCAGCTTGCCCGCATGCAGGATGAAGTCGGCCAACGCGCGCTTGGTCGCGTCCTCGTTCAGGAACGCGTTCTTCATCAGCGGAATCATGCGTGTTCCTTCCGGCCTGCGTACAGGTCGATCATCTGGGCGATGCCGGCGTCGAGCGGGATGGTGGGCGCGAACCCGAGCGCGCGCATGCGCGACACGTCCATGCACTTGCGCAGCATGCCGTCGGGCCGGGTGGCATCCCACCGCAATTCGCCCGTGTAACCCACGTGCTTGCAGATGCGCTCCGCAAGCTCACGGATGGTCAGGTCCTCTCCTGTGCCGACATTGATGCACGAATGATGCTCGTGCCGGTCCATCATGAACAGCACGGCGCGAGCCAGATCGTCCACATGCATGAACTCGCGGCGCGCCACGCCGGTGCCCCACAGCGTGAGCGATGACGCGCCAGCCGCCTTCGCATCCACGAACCGACGCACCAGCGCGGACAGCACATGCGATTTCTGCAGGTCGAAGGAGTCGTTCGGTCCGTACAGGTTGCAGGGCATCAGGCTGATGCTGTTGAAGCCGTGTTGGCGGTGCATGGCTTCCAGCAGCTTCAGCCCGGCGATCTTGGCGATGGCGTAGCCCTCGTTCGTCGGCTCCAGCGCACCGGTGAGCAGGTGCTCTTCCTTCATCGGCTGCGGGCAGTTGCGTGGATAGATGCACGAGCTGCCCAGGAACACGAAGCGCTTCACGCCGTGGCGGTGGGCCGCGGCGATCACGCTGTTCTGGATCTGCAGGTTGTCCAGCAGGAATGTGGCCGGGCTGTCGAGATTCGCCTGGATGCCGCCGACGCGCGCCGCGCACAGAAGCACCGCTTCCGGCGATGTCGAGCCGAGATATCGATCCACCGCAGCGTGATCGCGCAGATCGAGCTCGCGGCTCGACGCCGTGCGAACATCCGTGAATCCCTCCCGCTGCAGCAGTCGGTGCACCGCCGAACCCGCCATGCCTTTGTGGCCGGCCAGGAAGATGCGGGTGTTTCGATTGAGCGTCATGCTTTGTGATTCGACGTGAGCGGGATCCCAGCCGATGCAGGTCCAATAAGTACCCCCGTCCCTGTTACGCGGACGTCACTCGACCGTCACGCTCTTGGCCAGATTGCGCGGCTTGTCCACGTCCTTGCCGCGCATCACGGCGGCGTGGTACGCGAGCAACTGCAGCGGCACCACCGTCACCAGCGGCTGCAGCAGCTCCGGCACGTCGGGCACGTAGAACACGTCGTCGGCCAGCGTCTTGATGTGCTCGTCGCCCTCGGTGGCCACCGCGATCACGGCACCGCCGCGGCTGCGCACTTCCTCGATGTTGCTGAGC
>CAIPQY010000135.1 GCA_903867275.1 uncultured bacterium
CCGATTCGGCTTGCAGACGGCCGAAAAGTGCGCATTCTCGATGTGGAGTCGCTGCCCGGCGAGGTGCGCCTGCGGCTGCGCACCGAGCCTGCTTCGAAGTGACCTTCCGTCTGGGCGGCCTGAGAGCCCCGACGAAATTTCCCAATCTTTCAGGCCATTTCTGGCCACGGGCGCAACCGCAACCCATGATGCCGCGGACTCCTGCGTGAAGCCCCACAGGTTTCGACATCGAGGGTAGGAGAAAAGGAAGGCCGCAAGGCCTCGGTTCGTGATTGCGTCGACGGCAACGGTGTTTTGGGAAAGGCACCCATGCCGCGACAGGATTGATCGTCTTGGAACAACAACAAGTTGTCGGCCACGGCCGACGCAACGAGGAAGAGAAAAGATGCGCACCAGCCGTTTGTTGTCGCACATCCTGATTGCTGGAACCGGCCTTGGCGCCGCAGCCGCTGCCGAGGGCAGCGTGGTGCTGCTCAGTCAGAGCCGTTCGATCACCGCCGTGGGCACCACCACCAAGAGTGATTCCACCACCGGCACCGCCGACTGGTCAAGCAACAAGCTCTTCTACGTCTCCGGCGCCAACGGCTACTGGAACGGCGCCACGCAGTACTCCAGCTTCCAGCCCGACAGCGCCACCGGCCTCGGCCAGTCGCTCTTTGGTCAGGGTTCGGCCAAGTCGGTTGCCTACGGCACCTTCAAGCCCGGAACCACCTGGACGTCGGCAAGCAGCTTCCAGTCCGACTTCCGCGTGGCTGCGGGCGACTCGCAGATCGCCGACATCACCATGTCCATCCAGGCCACGGGCGCGGGCGCCTCGGTCGTGGCATCGCTGATGAAGGGCGCGTCCACCGTGTGGACCTACAGCGGCAACGGCGACGACCTTCGCTCGCTCACGCTGGACGCCGGTGACTACACCTTCAGGGTGATCGCCAGCAGCAGCCTGTCCACCGCCGGCGTCGGCAGTGACGCGCAATACAACTTCGGCGTGGACTTCACGAATGTCCCCGGCCCATCGGCCATGGCCATGGTTGCCCTGAGCGCCTTCCTGCGGCGCCGGCGCACCTGAGGCAGCAAGATTTCTGGTCACGTGGTCGGGGGCCGCGAGACCGCAAAGGACCACTCCCCGTTGACGCACCCGTGGCTCACTGCCGCGGGTGCGTTTGTTTTGGGGTCGCTAGACTCTCGACCTCGGCCGCAACGGCCTCCACACCATGCCCCAGATCACGATCAACGGCGTCAAGCACGAGTTCACCAAGGGCGAGACCATCCTGCAGGTCGCGCTGCGTGCCGAACAGGAGATTCCGCACTACTGCTGGCACCCCGGCCTGTCCGTGGTGGCCAGTTGCCGCATCTGCCTGGCCGAGGTGTGGAACCCCGACCCGAAGACCGGCAAGCCCATGCCGGCGAACAAGCTGAGCCCCACCTGCCAGACCCACGCGGTGGATGGTCAGGTCGTCTACACGGACAGCCCCAAGAGCGTGGCGAACCAGAAGGCGGTGATGGAGTTCCTGCTGATCAACCACCCGGTCGATTGCTCGGTGTGCGATCAGGCCGGCGAGTGTCACCTGCAGGACTACAGCTACCAGTACGGCCGCGCCGAGAGCCGCTTCAAGGAGGCGAAGAACAAGCGCCCCAAGAAGGATGTGGGCCCCAACGTGCTGCTTTACAGCGATCGCTGCATCATGTGCACGCGCTGCGTGCGCTTCACGCAGGAAGTGACCGGTACCGGCGAACTGATGGTGCATGGCCGCGGCAGCACCGAGGAGATCGACGTGTTCCCCGGGCTGGCGCTCGACAACGAGCTGAGCGGCAACGTGGTCGACGTGTGTCCGGTGGGCGCGCTGCTCGACAAGGACTTCCTGTTCCAGCAGCGCGTGTGGTTCCTCACCAAGACATCCAGCATCGATGGCCTGACCGCCAGCGGCGACAACATCAGCGTGGAGCACCACGATGGCACGGTGTTCCGCGTGAAGCCGCGCGAGAACCTCGAGGTGAACAAGTGGTGGATCACCGACGAGGTGCGCTACGGCTGGAAGTTCCTGCACCGCGAGGATCGCCTGAAGCTTCCGTCGCTGAAGGGCCGCGTGGCCTTCGAGCTGGAGAAGGCCGCCGAGGCGTGGGACGCCGGCCTGAACAAGACCAATGATTTCGCGCGTGGCGCGGCGCACGCCGGCAAGCGACTGGGCCTGCTGGTGAGCCCCATGCTGAGCTGCGAGGACGCGTATCTGCTGGCGAAGTGGGTGCTGGCCATCGACCCCAAGGCCGAGCTGGCCGTTGGCCCGGTGCCCACGCACGGCGCCGACAAGACCTTCCCCGGCGGCTTCACCATGTTCGCCGAGAAGGCGCCCAACGCGCGTGGCGTGCGTGCCGTGCTGCAGGCACTGGC
>CAIPQY010000136.1 GCA_903867275.1 uncultured bacterium
CGGTTTTCGCGCACCCATGCCGGCAGTTCGGGCGCGCCTGGCACCAGCTTGAGCAGATCGATGAATGCATCGGCACCGCCAAGACCCTGCATGTCGGCGGCGCCGGCCACCACGAATGCGCCCTTGGGAAGGCGCGTGAGTTGCGCGGGCGCGCCGCGCGTGCCACCGCGCGCGGATTGGCCAAGCTCGCTCTTGGGATCCATCACCGCGTAGGTGCGCACGGACACGCCGAGCGGGTCCATGTCGATGGCGAACACGCCGTCGGTCACGCCGTCGGCGATCTGGTTGGCGCGCTCGGTGGGCGTGAGCGCGGTCGGTGCGGGCGCGTCGGCTGGTGCTTCGGCAGGCGCGGTGGCGGGCGCGGCGCTGGTGACGGTGCGACCCTGATAGCCGCGAATCATGTCCGCGTCCGCTTCATTCACGATGCCGTCGCCGTTCAGATCGGCGGGCAGGTTGCCGCGATTGCCCATTTCCAGCATGAGCATGCTGAGGTCGCCGTTGTCGATGGTGCCGCTGCCGTCGAGGTCGGCGCGCTGCACGGGATCAGTGCTGCGGGGCGCGGAAGACTGCGTGGGCACCGGCGCGTCGGCGTTGCGACGTGCGGATGCAGCGCGGCCTGGGCGATCGACGCCAACCTGCGCCTGCGCGGCGGCATCGCGCATGGACTGCATGGCTTCGAGGCCCGCCCATGCACCTGCATCGCCGGAGATGAACACCTCGTAGCCGCGATCGCCCAGGCGCTGCTTGAGCGACGCCGCGAAGCCGGGCTTCATGCCGTAGGCGTTCACGACTGCCGCGCTGGAACTGATCAGCACATGGCGATCGATGGAGCGCACATACACCGTGCCCAGATTGTCGTTGGTCCATGCGGATGCATCGCCCCCGGCCGGCTTGAAGTTGCCCTCGAGGAAGGCCTTCGCGTCGGTGACGGGCACCAACATCGCCGGCACCTGCGGACGCGCGGTCTGATCCGGGTCCACTTCGTGCCACATCACGAAGGCGCGCGTGTCGTCGATGCCCGGACCGATGCCGAAGCGGCTCTTCAGCAGGTCGAGTGGCCGCAAGGGCAATGCGCCCGCCGCCTGATCGAGGCGCGCCATGCATTCGGCCAGGTCGTCGGCGGCCATCTTGGGATTGGGAACCACCACCACGCTCACGGCCGTGGGAGGGGTCATGTCCAGCGCGGCGCGGAAAGCCTCGGTCCCCGGCGTGCGACGCACGGGTTCCTGGGCCGTCGCGAGCGAGGCCGTGGCCAGCACGAGCATGGCGAGGAGGGGGCGGGCGCGAAGACGGATCGACGGGGTGATCATGGCGTGTTCCTGATTCGGCGAAATGCCCGGCTTGCCCGGATGAGCAAGAACCCTGCACTTGGCCCTACTGTACGGCACCAATGGCCCCGGCCTCCCTGCCCGAATCCCTTCTTGGTTGCGCGGTCGCCGCCGCGCTGGCTGCCGGCCTTGGCACGCTGCTTCGAGGCTGCGGCATTCGCGCCTCCTGGATCACGGCTGGCGTGTGCGTGGGTGCCCTGTTGGGTGCAGGTGGATTGGGTCGCGCGATGCCCGCATGGCACGACCGATACGTGGCCGGCGCGGTGATGGAGCGTCGAGAGACCTTCGTGGCAGCACGCGCGATCGAGTTGGCGCAGATGGCCGCGCTGCCCCAGGGTGCACGCGTGGATTCCGACGATCTTGCATCGCTCGAGTCACAGCTGCACGCCGCGCAGGAACGCGAGCGTGATGCCAAGGCCAACTTCGATCAGCCAGCGCTGTGGCTGGTGGCGCTGCTGGGTGCATTCGTGATGGTTGGCGCCTCGCCGCTGCTCGGTCGCACCACCTGGTGGCGACATGGCGGGCCGGCCATCGGCGTGTGGCACGTGGCATTGCCCGCGGCGATGGTGGTGCTCACGCTGAGCGTGATGGATGCATCGCAGCCGCAGGCGTGGTGGATGTACGCCATCGCCACCATCAGCGTGGGATGCGCAACGCTGGGCTCGCGCGAGACCTGGACCGCATCGCGCATGCTGGGCGCGGGCGTGAGATCGCTTGATTCGACACGCGGCATGGCAGGCGTGCTGGCGCTGGCGCTGGCTGCACTGACGTGGTGGACCGATGGTCGCGATGCCACCGCATGGATGCTTCCGTGGGGCGCCATGCTGGCGGCGTGGGGCCTTGCAAGCGAGCCGCCGGCCAAGCTGATGCGACTGGCCGGGCCTGTGACGGCGGGCGCCGTGGCCATCGCCATGACCCGGCTGGATGTGACCGCAGATTGGCGCGGCTGGATTGTGCTGGGCGTGTTCGTTGCAGCCGAGGACATGAAGTGGCTGGGCGCGGGCGTGGGCCTGTCGCTGTGGAGCCGCACCGGATGGACGCGTTCGCTTCGCGCCACCATGCCGCTGGCGGATGGAAGCCGCGCACAGGCGGTGCTTGCCTCGGTGGCCGTGCTGGAAGGCCTGATTCCCGCGTGGATGGGGCTGGCCCTGCTGGTGTCCGCAGCGGCGGTGGAACTGCTCGAGCCCGTGCGACGACGCACCGCGCTGCGGCTGGATCAGTCGCTGCACGCCTCGGGCGAGGCGTGAACCGCTCGCATCACTTCGCCAGCGCCTGCTCGATGGCCTGCTGCAGCGCCGCATCGCCCGGCTTCACGCTGCTTGCGTAGAAGGCGATCGGCTGTCCATCCTTGCCCACGAGGTACTTGCTGAAATTCCAGCCGGGCAGCTTGCCGGTGCGCGTGCCCAGGAACTCGAACAGCTCGCTCTGGCCGGGGCCCGCCTTCACCTGCACCTTCTCCATCATGGGGAAGGTGACGGGATAGGTGGTGGTGCAGAAGTCGCGGATCTCCTTGGCGGAGCCGGGCTCCTGGCCGCCGAAGTCGTTGCACGGGAAGCCGAGGATGACCAGACCCTTGTCCTTGAACTTCTGGTTGAGCTTCTCCAGATCGCTGTACTGCGGCGTGAAGCCGCACTTGCTGGCCACGTTCACGATGAGCACCACCTTGCCCTTGTAGTCGGCGAGGTTGGCGGGCTGGCCCTCGAGGGTGCGCGTCTGGATGGTGTACATGGAGCGGTCCTTCCACTTCTGGGTGAGTTCGGCGTTCTGCGGCGCGGTCTGGGCGCAGGCGAAGCCGGTGACGGCAGCGGCAGCCGTGGCTGCGCCAAGCACGAGGCGACGGAGGGTGTTCTTCATGGCGCAGCATTCGCCCGATGCGTGGTGGCGGATTCGCCTGTCTGATGGCCATACGGGTTACGATCCGGGCGTGCACGAGCGTGAAGGAATGGATTCCGACGCACCCCCGCCGCCCGGCCCCCTGGCTGCGGTGGACATGTCGCATCCCCGCGCGGCGGCCGTGATGTCGTCGGTGCGCAACCGCGTGGCCACCTGGGGCGACCAGGGCATCGCGCTTCGACGCGCGAACGATGCCGCGGAGACCGTGCTGCGGCTGCTGGAGGGCGACCCGGCGTGCATGGGCCGCGGCATGCACACCGTGCCTGGCGCGGTGGCGCGCGTGCACGAGCTGCCGCAGGAGCGACCGCTGTGGATCATCGGCGATGTGCGTGGCGATGCGGTGGCGCTGGCCACGGCGCTTGCGTTCGTGGACGAGGCCGACGGAGAGGGCGACGCCGCGTTCGTGGCGTTTCTGGGCGACTGGGCCGGCGGGTTCCACGGTGATGCGGCGAGCGTGGCGATGGTGCTGGAGCGATTCGCGACGCACCCCGAACGCACGCTGATGGTGCGCGGCGATCGCGAGTGGTGCCTGGATGCGGTGGAAGCCGCGCGCATCGACGGCTCCGCGCATCCAGCCGGACTCTCCGACATGCCGGTGGATGAGTCGCTTGCACCGATGCTTCGCGAACTCGCTTCGCGCGTGGCACGCGTGGCGCACCTGATGCCGTGTGCCGTGCTGCTGCCCGATGGCGTGATGCTTGCGCATGGCGCGCTGCCGCGACCGGCGCGACTGCAGGACCTGCGCGATGCCGAGCAACTGGCGTTGTCGGACGCGGCACTGCGAGACTTCACGCTGGGTCGGCTGCATCCGCGCGAGCCCGTGGTGAACGCCGGCGAGCGCGAAGGCGGCGTGATCGAGGGCTTCGAGGATTTCCACGCATCGCGACGCGCGTTGAGCACGCTGCTTGGCGCGCCGGTGCAGCGGCTGGTGCGCGGGCAGGACGCCGCACCCGAGGGCTATCGCTGGTTCCGCGCCTACGGCGAGGGACGCGTGCTCACGCTCACCACCATGGCGGACGCGCTTCCAGAGGCTGCCGGTGGCGGTCGGCGCCACCCATGCGTCGGACGATTGAAGGGTGGCCGCATTCGCGTTGCGCGCATCGAATTGCCGGACGAAATCACCTTCCTTGGCGATCAACTGTTCCCGCGCGAGCCGGCACAGCCGAAGCCCACTGAAGTCGCGGAGCCTTCCCAGCCGGCGGAACCGGTGCAGTCGATGGTGGTGGTCGAGGAAATCCGCATCACCGCGATCGAGGTGCCGACCGAAGCGCCCATGGCGAAGCCGGCGTCGAGTGTCCTGGGTTCCGCGGAGCCGATGGATCATGCCGCATCGCTGCGCTCGGATCCTCGCGCCGCCGCGATGCACTTTGACCGCGGCGTGCGGTTGCTGCAGGCGCGCGCGTGGACAGGCGCGCGGGATGCGTTCCGCGAGGCGGCCGAGGTGCCGTCGTTCCGCGACGCGGCGGCGCTGAACGAGGCAGTGGCATGCCTGTGGCTTGGCAATGCCGGTCATCAGGAGGCGCTTGCACGCCTGCGCGAACTGCGGCAGCGCGACCCGCGCAGCGCGGCGGTGCACTTCAATCTGGGCGTGGCATTCCTGAGCGGCGAGCGAAATCCGAGCGAGGCCATGCGCTCGCTGCGGGCCGCGGTCGATGCGGCCCCCGACATGACCGACGCATGGTGGGCACTCGGGTTGGCGGCGGCCATGCGTTCGGACGCATCCGCGGCGGCCGGCGCCTTCGCGCGCGCGGCGGATGGTGGCTGCGTGCTGCCGACTCCAGGCTCGCTGGATGGCGTGATCCCGGCACGCGAAATGGCCCCGGCGCTTGAAGCGCTGCGGGGCCTTGCGCGGTTCTGTCCGACGGCCGATGGGCCGCCGGTCAGCCTGGCGGATTGATCGACCGCGTCAACGCGCGGCCGTCACCAGCACGGATCCTTCCATCGCGGTGCGGCCCTTGGTTGCCTGCGTGTACCAGTTCTTCTGGATGGTCTTGAACGCGGTCATGTCGGCATTGGTGATCACGTTATCACCGTTGATGTCGAATTCGGATCCAGTCTGGTTCATGTCCATCAGCAGCAGACTGATGTCGCCCTGGTCCAGTTCGCCGCTGTCGTCCAGGTCCGGCCATGCCGCACCTGCGGGGGCCTCGGCGAAGGCGATGTCCGTGCCGTCGGCCTTCACCGCGAACATGTTGCTGTCCGCCTCAAACAGCCACGCGCCAACTTCGCCGGCCTTCGGCACGATCTCACGAACGTCGCCGTTCTTCATGGCCACGGTGACGCTGGCCACGCCGGGTGCGAAGCTGAAGCGCCACATGGTGCCGCCGGTCACACGGCGGCCGGTGGCCATCACGCGATCCTGCAGCCCTGGCAGGCTGAACCAGCGGGACACACCGGGCGTGGCGCCCAGTTGACCATTCACCTCGTCGATCACGTTCGACAGGCGCTGCTGGTCGGAGAACTTGTTCCACACCGTGGGATCCTGATCCGCTCGCCACGCGGCGGGGTTGAACAGCATCAGCGTGTCGCAGCCGTGCATGACCAGCTGGATCACGTTCTCGTCCCAGTACTTGTTGTTGGCCAGCGGCGAGGCGTATCCACCCAGATCGCTGCCCGGCTGACTTGCCTCGTTGTTGCAGCCCAGGCTGTAGTTGGCGATCCACGGCAGCATGGTGCGCGTGCTGCTCGCCTTGGCGGCACGGATGCGGTGCACGTTCATGCGGAACATGTCGAAGGCCGAGTCGTTCAGCGTGGTGCCGGCGAACTGGCGACCGCGGATCCACTGCAGCGAGTTGCCGTAGAAGCTGAGGCTGTTGTGGGTACCGAAGCCCGCGCCGCCGTACACCAGGCCCAGACCGCTCATGTCGGGCGTCATGTACTTGCGGGCGATGGGGGCGCTGCCGTAGTTGCACACCACGCCCTTGGGCCAGCGGGCCTGAAAGGGCGTGGTGACCGCCGCATTCAGCGCCACATCGAAGTCCGGCTGGATGACCTCGTTCCAACGCAGATATTCCGCGCCACCCCACGCGAGCAGCTTCAGCTTGCTGAAGCCCAGTCGCTTTGCGACGGTCGGGAAACGCGGATCCTTCTCGATGGCCGCAGTGTTGGAGCCGTCATTCGTGACGTAACGGCCTGCCCAGAAGGTGGTCTCGTTGTCCACCACCAGCGCATCGATGCCCTTCACGCCGGCGGTGCGCAGCGCGTCGAAGAACTTCACCATCTTCGCCTTCACCTCGACCAGGCCGTTGTCGTACCAGGGGCCCGGGAATGCGGTGAGCACGGTCTTGCCCGCGGCATCGACGGACTTGCAGGCATCCAGCGGGTGCGATCCGAGGCGCTCGGTGAACTGCAGCACACACAGCACGCGCTGGCCAGCGGGCTTCGCGTTCAACTGGGCGGCGATCTCGGAGGGCTTCGAGTCGGGAAAGGCCCGAACCATGCCGACCATCTTGTCGGAGAAGGTGGTGCTCGCGGGACTCCAGCTCCACACGGTCACACCGGCGAGCGATTGGAAGACGACACACAGAGAGGCAATCGCTGAAAGAATGCGGACAGGAAGGAAAGATTTCTGTTCTGCACGGCTGTTCGAGCGATTGATGCTGGGCATCGGATCTCTCCTGCGTGCTGACCGGCCGCGGCCTGGTGCAGGGAGCCCCTCCGAAACGATCGACCGGGCGCCCGTGCGGGGCTGCGTCCAGTCTTCGGGTTGTCAAGCGCTGCACATTCCGTTTCACACGGTAGGCATGCAAGCCGCATCCGGACATCGGGCCAACATTTCCTGTGCAACCGGACTGCACAGACCAACCCTGTGGAAAAATGAATCAGCCCCGGCGGCCTTTGAAGGCCTTCCGGGGCTGTGGGCATGCAAGCGACGCCCTTCTTTGCTCGATTTCAGAGGACCAGTCTGATGCCTGCGGCGCTGCGCAGTTTTTCCAGGAAGTCCTGACGCTGCTCCTCGGTCTCCACGGTGGTATCGATGCTCATGCTGCACCAGCGGCCACCGGAACTGCGGCGAACTTCGCCGAGCTTCACGTGGTGCCCGGCGAATGCCTGCCGCACCGCCAATCGGATGTGCGCTTCCTGACCCGCGATCACTCGATATCCCCACTCACACGGATATTCCAGTTGCGGACGACCTTCCAGACCCTCGTGCGATTCATGATCCATGGTGTGTGCCTCCTGCAGCACCAACTTCGGTAATGCGGACCCAATGTGCAACAGAATCCGCAGAAACGATCGATTTTTTCACGTCACTGAACCCCGTTCGCGGCCCGCTATCAGCCCTGCAGCGGCAACTGCCGCGCCAACTGCATGAACGCCCCATGGCTGGCGCGCAACTGCGTCATCGAGTCGCCGCCGAACTTCTCCAGGAAGGCGCGGGCGATCTCGAACGCGACCACGTTCTCCAGCACCACGCTCGCCGCCGCGATGGCGCTGATGTCGGAACGCTCGTAGGCGCTGGTGACGGCGGCCTTGGTGTTCAGGTCC
>CAIPQY010000137.1 GCA_903867275.1 uncultured bacterium
CGCATGCTGGATGCGCGTCGCGACTCGTTGATCGATCTGGTGCGCAAGGGCCGTGATCCCGACTCGATCGGGCCCGGTGATTGCGGTTGCGGCGGAAGCGCCGAAGGATGGAAGCTGATGCTGGAGGGCTCACGATGAACCGCGTTGCAAACATGTTCGCGCTCGCAACCGCCTCGCTCGCCTTCGCGCAGAGCGAGATGCCGGCCGCCGCACCGCAGACCCGTCCGATCGCGCTGGTGCATGCGCGCATCGATCCGGCGAAGGCGGGCCAGGCGCCCATCGACAGCGGCTTCGTGGTGTTCGACAAGGGCGTGATCACCGCCGTGGGCGCGGGCGAACCGACCGCGCTTCCCGCCAACTGCCAGACCGTGGACTGCAAGGGCCTGACCGTGCTGCCTGGCTACATGAACCTGGGCAGCGTGCTGGGTCTGGTGGAGGTGCTGCAGGTCAGCGCCACCGACGACCGCGTGGAGTTCGGCACCTTCCACCCCGAAACGCGTGCGTGCGTGGCGGTGAATCCCGACAGCAACCTGATTCCCGTGGCGCGCGCCGGTGGCGTGCTGACCACCTGCCTGTTCCCGCAGGGCGGCACGGTGAGCGGACACGCCAGCGTGATGCGGCTCGACGGCTGGACCAGCGAGAACCAGACCATCGTGCCGCGCGCCGGTCTGGTGGTGCAGTGGCCCGTGAGCGAGCCCATCGTTGCGCCGTGGATGGACAAGAGCGTTGAAGACCAGAAGCGTGACGCTGGCAAGCAGCTGAAGGAGATCGAGCGCTTCTTCGATCAGGCCAAGGCATGGGCCGACGCCACCGACGCCAACCCCAAGGGCACGCCCGGCGATCTGCGCTTCCAGAACATGGTGGAAGCCGTGCGCGGTCGCGAGCCGGTGATCTTCACCGCCAACTCGCCAAGCGCCATCGAGAGCGCGGTGCTGTGGGCCACGCGACGCGGCCTGAAGCCCGTGATCTGGGGCGGCACCGGCGCCGAGCAGTGCCTGCCGCTGCTGAAGCAGCACAACGTGCCCGTGATCGTGGCAGGCACGCATCGCCTGCCGCGCCGCTCTGCCAGCGCCGTGGACGACGTGTACGCCCTGCCCGCCCGACTGCAGGCGGCGGGCATTCCGTTCTGCATCGCCACGGGCAGCGATCCATCCAACGAGCGACACCTGCCCGACCACGCGGCCACCGCGGTGGCCTACGGCCTGCCTCGCGATGTGGCGCTGCGATCCGTCACCAGCGACGCGGCCACCATCGCCGGTGTGGGCGACAAGCTTGGCACCATCGAGCCGGGCAAGATGGCCACGCTGCAGATCGTCAGCGGCACGCCCATGGAGATGACCTGCGAACCGCTGATCGCCTTCATCGACGGTCGACGCGTGGACCTGGGCAACCATCAGGCGCGTCTGGACGCGAAGTACCGCGAGAAGTACACGCGCATGGGTCTGCTTTCGACGGACGCCAAGCCCGTGGGCGCGGGGCAGTGAACGCGCCGGCCCCGCGCGCGGCATGGCGTTGACTTCGCCGCCACGCGCTAGCCTTGCACGCGTGAGTGCCTTCGAGACCCTCGGCGTCGATCCCCTGTTCCTGCCTGGCCTGAAGCGGCGCGGCATCGTCGAGCCCACGCCCGTGCAGGCCGGCACGCTGGCCGCGGCACACGAGGGCCGCGACGTGATCGCCGTGGCGCCCACCGGTGGCGGCAAGACGCTCGCCTTCCTGATGCCCATCGCCAAGCGCCTGCGCGCCGAGCCGCCGCCGATGTCGCGCACCGGTCGCGTGGATCCGGCGCAGCGACTGCGTGCGGTGGTGCTTGCGCCCACGCGCGAACTTGCCAAGCAGATCGCCGAGGAAGCCCAGATCCTTTTCGCCGGCAGCGTGCTGCGCACCGCGGTGGCCTATGGCAAGAGCGCCATCAGCGTGCAGGTGGCCGCGCTCAAGAGCGGCGTGGATCTGCTGGTGGCCACGCCCGGCCGCCTTCGTGAACTGCTGGAAGCCGACGCCTGCTCGCTTGCATGGCTGCGCCACCTGGTGGTGGACGAGGCCGACCGCATGCTGGACATGGGCTTTCTGCCGCAGGTGAAGGCCATCTCCGATCGCTGCCCCACCGAACGCCAGACCATGCTGTACACGGCCACCATGCCAAAGGCCGTGGAGGAGCTGGCGCGCACGCTGGTGAAGGATCCGGTGCGCTACGGCGAACGACTCACCGCAGCGCGCGCCGAGCCCACCGCATTCGATGTGGGCGACAAGGCGAAGACGCACCTGCTGCTGCACCTGCTGAAGGAACCCACGCGCACCGGCGTGCTGGTGTTCGTGCGCACGCGCCGTCGCGCCGGCTGGGTGGCCGAGGCGCTGCGCCGCAACAAGGTGCTGGTGGGCAGCCTGCACGGCGATCGCTCGCAGAAGCAGCGCGAAGCCGCGCTGGACGGCGTGACGCAGGGTCGCCTGAGCGTGCTGGTGGCCACCGACGTGGCGGCGCGCGGATTGCACGTGCCATCGCTGCGATGCGTGGTGAACTACGACCTGCCGCTGGTGGATCAGGACCTGGTGCATCGGCTTGGCCGCGCAGGCCACGGCCACGCGGGCTTCGCCGAGGCGTTCGCCTTCGTGGACCCCGATGAAGCCGACCGATGGAAGCGCCTGGCGCGACTGTGCGAACTGGATCCGCGCCTGCAGAAGGTGCCCGCCGAGGCGATGCCGCGCGAACTTCGCGAGGAGCGCAAGCAACCCGCCGAGCGCAAGAAGCTGGACCCCCGCCAGAAGGCACGCGCCGACAAGCGCGCGCGACGCGAGCGCACGGAGAAGCTGCGCGCCAAGAACGACCTGCAGGCCGCCACGCGCGGTCGCCTGCGCGGCAAGCAGGCGGGCAAGCCGCTGTCACGCACCGAACGACCGGGTGGAGGCGCGCGACGCGCATGAATCGTGTTGGCGCGTGGCTGCTGCAGCTGCTCGCCAGCGCCTGCCTGGGTGTTGGCATGTCGGTGCTGCTTGCGGCGGTGTGCCTGCTGGCCAACCGTGATCGCCGCTGCCTGGGCGCCGAGTTCTGGTTCGACAGCGGACGCATTCCGTGGCTGGTGGCGCGTCACGAAGGCTTCGGCACCTGGTGGGTGAATGCCACGCGTCTGTACGAACCGCTGCTTGGCGAAGTGCCGGACGCCTTCGCGCCACCGGCGTGGGCACGCGACATGTGGGGCCCCACCGCCACGCTGCACGGTTCCAGCCGCATGGGCGCGCTCGCAGGTGGCTGGCCGCTGCCGGCGATCGGTCAGGCGTGGATCACCAACGACTCCAGCGAGATCTTTCCACCCACCGCGGAATTCGATCTGACCGGCGCGGTGATGGACATGGCTCGCGATCGCATGGGCGACGCGGGACTGCTGGCGGTTCGTTTCATCCCGATCGGACTTGCGGTGGATGCGCTGCCGTGGTTCGCGCTGACGCTGTGGTTGCTGCGTCGGCGCGCCGGCCGCGTGCGCGTCAATCCGCAGGCAGCAGCGGCAACACCACCCGCACCAGCACCATGAGCCCGGCGGCCAGCGCCACCATGCCCAGCAGCAGCTGCGCGGACATGAATCCAACCTCGCGCCAGTAGCGCTCGAGCGAGGGCATGCGGATCGCCTTCCACACCACGCTCACGCCCGCCGCCATGGGCACGATCAGCAGCCACCACCAGTGGATCGCGCCAGGCATCGGCTGCACGAAGGGCATCCAGGCCAGCAGGTTCATGGCGCCGCCTTTCGCGGACCACGCATGGCATCGAGCAGGGCCACCACGTTCATGAGTCCGGCCATGGCGGTGAACAGCGTGCCGATGTCGTTCACGGCTCCCACGCCCCGGAAACTGTTCACCTGCGACACGGAACCATTGGGAAGCGTGAGCGGAAGCATTTCGCCCACGCGGCCACCCTTCAGCAGATAGGTGTTTGCGGCATCGGTCACCAGCGCGATCGGGCCGGCGCCCGCCTGCGCGACAAACCACAGGCCGTCCTCCTTGCGATCCACGCAATCCACGCCCCCGACCAGCACGCCCATCAGGAACAGGCCGACCACGCCCAGCATCACCAGACGCCCACGACGCCCATCACCGTTCTTCAGATGGCCAAGGCCCGGCCAGATCCAGCCAAGCAGACCGGCGGTCAGGGCGAGCGGTGATTCTTCTGCTTCTTCGCGCATGAATCTGGGAAACGCCGCAAGGGCGGTTGCGTATGGTGCTAGGCTAGCGTGACGGCCTGGATGTGTGCCGTGCAAGCACCCATCCTTCCCATCCGGAGACCTCCCATGAACGCGAATGCACCCCACCAGCCCGAAGGCACCTCGCCCGAATCACAGGAAGTGGTCGATCGTCGACTTGGCATCGATCGCCGCGAACTGGCGGCCCCAAGCGCCACCAACCTGGAGCGTCGTCGCGGCCCGGGTCGCCGACTCACCGACTTCGTGAAGAGTGCGGAAGAGGGCGAGATGAACAAGGAGCAGTTCCTGTTCCTGCTGGCCATCGATGCCTTCAAGCGGGTGAACCACAAGACCTTCCCCACCTGGACGGACGTGCTGGAGATCATCCGCAAGCTGGGCTATCGCAAGACCATGTCCATGGAGCTGAAGCTGGGCCCCCGCGCCAACGACTGGACCGAGAAGCCCGACGCTCCCGCCGGCGTGCACAAGCCTGCCGACAAGCGCGAGGAGTGAGGCCGTTCAGGCCTTCTTCTTGTACCAGTCGGCGTTGATCTGGATGTACTTCTTCCACTCTTCCGGCAGGTCCTCGCCCGGGAAGATGGCGCGAACCGGGCACTCATCCACGCACAGACCGCAATCGATGCAGGTGTCCGGGTCGATGTAGAGCTGCGTCGCCTCCGCGAAGGTGCCTTCGCCCTTGGTCGGGTGGATGCAGTCCACCGGGCAGACTTCCACGCAAGAGGCGTCCTTTGTAGCGATGCACGGTTCGGCGATGACGTGGGCCATGGTGGGTGTGGTTCCGTTGGAACTTCGGCGGGAATCCTAGCGACACACGGGCAATTCCTCCATGCCCCATCCGCGATCGATCAGCCCTAAAAACCATCGAAGCCGGCCAAAGGCCGGCTTCGATGGGACTGTTCGATACTGCTGCTAGTTAGCGCGACTTCTTCTTCGCGGCCTTCTTCTTCGCAGCCTTCTTCTTCTTTGCCATGGTATGGCTCCCTTATGTCGTTACGCGGGTGTCGGAGGAAGGAGTCGTCGCGTAACGGAACACGACTCCTGCTGTACTTGTACCTTTATCGGCATAGGTTGTGAAGGGCCTGCACCAAAAATTTCATCAAGTCATGTTGAACGCCCCCCAACCCACCTCCGATCGACACGCTTCACCGACGCGCGTGATGGTGTTCGGAGCACGCGGACGGATGGGTCACGCGTTGCAGAAAGCGATCGCGGAGTCGTCGTCGTGCACACTCGTTGCAGCTGTTGGTCGAGGTGATCAGGTGCCCACATCAGGGGTCGATCTGGTGATCGATTTCTCGTCCGACGAGGGTGCAAAATCGGCCTTGGCAGCGTCAGAACGCCTTTCTGCGCCCCTGCTCGTGGGTACCACAGCACTGTCGCAGCACACCCTTGAAGCGCTGCAACGCGTCGCATCACGCGTGCCGGTGATGGTCACCAGCAATGCATCACTCGGGGTCGCGGTGCTGCATCGCATGGCCGATCTCGCCACGCGTGTGCTGGGTCCGAACTGGCGTGTGGAGATGACCGAAACCCACCACACAAAAAAGTTGGATGCACCCTCCGGAACTGCCCTCGCGCTGGCTCAGACGGTGCGTTCAGCGGGTGGTGCACTGCCCGCGAACGCCATCCGATCCATCCGACAGGGTGATGTGGTGGGCCATCACCGGATCGATTTCCATGGCGATGGAGAATCGGTCACACTGGAACACCATGCGCATGATCGATCCCTGTTCGCCCGCGGCGCCCTGCAGCTTGGTCTGTGGCTGCGCGCGCAGCGACCAGGCATGCACACCATGCAGCAGTGGCTTGAGGATCGACTTCGTGCAGCCGGGAGCAACACATGAGTGACATCGTGGTGGAACGTCTGGACAACGGCCTTGTGGTTGCGTTCGAGCGCATCGAGGGAATGGCCACCGCCAGCATGTGCTGGCTGATTCCTGCGGGAACCGCGGGTGATCCCGAGGGTGCGGCGGGCGAAGGCGAAGCCTCGGTGCTGAGCGAGATGATCCTGCGCGGTGCGGGCGCGCTCGACAGCCGCCAGTACAGCGACGCGCTGGATGCGCTTGGCTGCGAACGACGCACCACCGCAAATCCCTTCCATGTGTTGATGACGGCCACCGCGCTCGGTTCGAAGCTCGCGGATGCGCTGCCGCTGCTCAC
>CAIPQY010000138.1 GCA_903867275.1 uncultured bacterium
CGTGTCGAGATCGGCATCCATCCACTGGCCGTGGCGGATGCGAAGATCGCGTCGCTCGTCCTCGCGCAGCGACGGCGCATCAAGTGCCGACTGCACCGCACGCGACACCTTGGCGCTGCCGGGCACGAACTGGGCGGTCGCGACAGTCGTCATGACGCACGCGATCGCCAACACACGCAGCGCGCCGCGAGTCATGCCGGCGACTTCCGCCACGGGCGCACATCGCGCTGCCAGCCTTCGGGCACCTTCGTCTGCAGCAGCTTCATTGTGGCCTCGTCCAGGCCAGCGTTCACCGCCACATCGCGCAGCAGCACGGTCTTGGTGTCGCCGCCCTTCAGCTTGGCCACCACCCCCACCGGCGCGAAGGTGCGCAGGTCGTACCACACGCGGACTTCCTCGAAATCCTCATCCACGCCGCTGCCCTTGCGCGGCACCAGCACCAGTCCCTGCACGCCTTCGAGGCGCTTCAGCAGCGGCGCATCGGGTGCGGGTGCAAGCGACACGGTGAAGCGGCGGCGCACATCGTCGGCCTTCTGGCCAACAGGCAGCGGCAGCGGGCCCTCGCCAAGGCGCAGCGGATCCAGCTTGGTGCCTTCGGGCACCAGCTGCCGTTCGATGCTCTGCTTGCGCGCGTCGTCGAACTCCACCAGCCAGCCGTCGGCGAATGTGAAGCGCTGCGGCTGCGGCGAGGCGTGACCCGCCGCGTCGATGAACTGGTCGAAGGTGATGGCGAATCGACGCGCACCCTTGTCGTCCTGCTGCAGCACGATGCGGCCGATGCGGCGCTCGCGATCCTCGGTGATGGCGTCCAGTCGGTCGTAGATCACGTTGGCGCGAAAGTCATGCAGGCCGTCGGTGGCGCGTTGCAGCGCATCGAGCAGTTGATCGCTGGTGTCGAAGGGCCTGGGCGCGTCCGCACTCACCGCCACTGGCTGTGTGGGTGCGACCGGCGGCACCTGCGCCGAAGCGCAGCCCACCACCACGGACGCCATCACCGCGGCGACCCACTTCATCGCATCGCCACCTGCTCGACGATCTCCAGGCCAAAGCCGTGCAGACCCGGAAGCGTGGCCTTGGGATGGTTGGTGAGCAGGCGCAGCTTGGTCAGGCCAAGGTCGTGCAGGATCTGGCCGCCCACGCCGAACTCGCGCAGGTCCATCGGATGCGCCTTCGCGCCGATGCCGTCGGGTCGCGTGAGGTCGGGCGCGTTCACGTCGTTCGCGCCGCTTCGCTGGATCTGCTGCAGCCGGCCTGGCAGGTCGAAACCGCTGCCCTCGCTGCGCAGATACACCAGCGCACCGCGGCCTTCCTTGGCGATGGCGCGCAAGGCCGCGCGCACCTCGTCCTGACCTGCGCCACCCGAACCGCGCACCATGCCGAACACGTCGCTGAAGATGTCGCGCCGATGCATGCGCACCAGCGTGGGCCGGGATTCCGCACGCACGTTGCCGGCCGCATCGAGCCGGCCCACATCACCCATGGTCAGCGCCAGATGCGGCAGCGCGTCCACCGCGGTGCGCCAGGCG
Organism: uncultured bacterium; assembly: GCA_903867275.1. GTDB lineage: Bacteria > Planctomycetota > Phycisphaerae > Phycisphaerales > SM1A02 > SYAC01. The sequence goes on from CAIPQY010000138.1 coordinate 1,527, forward strand.
AACAGGCGGAACTCGCCCTCGGGCGTGCGAATCAGTTCGCCATCGCGCGGCTCCAGCCGCTGCACCATGGCCTCGCGCTCGAGGCGCCAGTGAATCACCTGCTCCACGCTGCACATGCGAAGACCGTGCTCTCGGCAGATCACTTCCAGGTCGGGCACGCGCGCCATCTCGCCGTCGGGCTTCACGATCTCGATGATCGCCGCCGCGGGTCGCAGTCCCGCGAGCCGGCACAGGTCCACGCTGCCTTCGGTCTGACCCGTGCGCACCAGCACGCCGCCATCGCGCGCACGCAGCGGATTCACGTGACCGGGCTTCACGAAGTCCTCTTCCGTTGCACCGGCCTTGGCCAACAGCTGGATGGTGGTGGCACGGTCCTTCGCGCTCACGCCGGTGCCGATGCCGTGGCGCGCGTGCGCCTCCACACTCACCGTGAAGGCGGTGCCGCGCAGGCTGGTGTTGCGCGCCACGGCGGGTTCCAGCGCCAGGCGATCGCAGGTCTCGCCATCCAGCGCCACGCACAGGTAGCCGCCACCCACACGGGTCATGAAGTTCACCATCTCGGGCGTGCAGTGCTCGGCAGCCACCACGAAGTCGCCCTCGTTCTCGCGCTGCTCGTCGTCGATCATCACGACGGCCTTGCCGGCACGAAGGTCCTGCAGGATCTCTGGAATGGGCGAAAGCGGCATAGGCCATCAGTGTAGAAGCACGGCGTGCCCGGGTACCTTGCCGCGCCATGACCCTTTCGAACGAAGATCGGCAACTGGCCCTGACCCTGACCGGCATTCCAACCGCCGCCGGACTGGAAGATCGCGTGATCGAGTTCCTGGAAGGCTGGCTGTTCATGCGCTCGGCGCGGCTTCGCGTGCAGCGCGACGATGGCGGCAACCTGCTCATCACCCAGCGCGGCGCCCCGCGCGGCGTGCGCCCCCTGCTGATCACCGCCCACCTCGATCATCCGGCCTTCGTGGTGCGTCGTCGCATCGACGCGCGCACGCTGGAGCTGGAGTTCCGCGGCGGCGTGCATGATCCGTACTTCGTGGGCACGGCCATCGATGTGATCGACGGCGACGATCGTCCGCATCGCGCCACCATCACCAGCCTCGATGCCAAGGCCAAGCCGTACAAGCGCGTGAAGGCGCGGCTGGCGAAGCCGGCGACCACCATCGCGGTCAGCGACATCGCGCGCTGGCACCTGCCCGCCCCGCGCATCACCAGGGGCCAGCTGCACACGCACGCCTGCGACGACCTGGCGGCTGCCGCCGCGGCGCTGGTGGCCTTCGACCACATCATGGCCATGCCCAAGGCGCGCCATGTGGGACTGCTGTTCACGCGTGCCGAGGAGGTGGGTTTCGTGGGCGCGATCCATGCCGCGCGCAACGGCCTGGTGCCGCGCAACGCGCGCCTGATCTGCCTCGAGAACAGCCGCAGCTTTCCGCACGACAGCCCGATCGGCGCCGGTGCGATCCTGCGCGTGGGTGACCGCCTGAGCGTGTTCTCGCCCGAACTCACCAACGCGCTTGGCGAGCTGTTCACGCAGGCACGCACGAAGGACGCCACCTTCACCTTCCAGCGCAAGCTGATGCCGGGTGGCGCGTGCGAGGCCACCGCCTTCGCGACCCACGGCTTCGAAAGCACCTGCCTGTGCCTGCCGCTCGGCAACTACCACAACATGACCGACATCGACCGCGTGCAGTCGGGCAAGGCGAAGCGCGGCCACGTGGGCGGCGAGTTCGTGAGCATGCACGACTTCGAGAGCCTGGTGCGCATGCTGCAGATCGCCGCGGCGGGCCTGCACGACACGGATGGCTGGAAGCGATCCAGCATGAAACTGATGGATCGCCTGCATCGATCCGGTCGCTCGCTGCTGAAGCCGCGTCGCGGCGCTCGCTAGACTCGGCGCATGACTTCGTGCGACCCGCTTTCACTGCTTGAACAGGCCTTCCGCGCCGGCATCTCCAGGGTGACTGGGGCCGATGCCGGCGGCATCGACCCGCAGGTGAAGGCCAGCGCCGACCCCAAGCACGGCGACTTCCAGTGCAACGCGGCGCTGGCGCTGGCGAAGGCCGCCGGATGCAACCCGCGCGAACTGGCACAGCGCATCCAGCAGGCGGTGGAACTGGGCGATCTGGCCGAGCGCACCGAGATCGCCGGCCCGGGCTTCATCAATGTGTGGCTGCGCGCCAACACGCTTGGACAACTGCTGGCCGCGATGGATGGCCCGGCGCTTGGCATCACCCCCGCCCCGCTGCAGCACGCGGTGGTGATCGACCTGTGCGGCGTGAACGTGGCCAAGCAGATGCATGTGGGTCACCTGCGCGCCACCATCATCGGCGACGTGATGGCCCGCCTGCACGAACGCCTTGGCCGCAAGGTGTGGCGCGAGAACCACCTCGGCGACTGGGGCCTGCCCATCGCCATGACGCTGGCTTCGCTGCGTCGAC
>CAIPQY010000139.1 GCA_903867275.1 uncultured bacterium
CTCACGTGGGAGGTTGGCCCACTCGCGACGCGGCTCACCGCGCTCAAGCCCTGCGGCACATCACACTCTCCACTGCCGTTCCATCCCCATGCGCGCACGGTGCTGTCCAGCAGCAGCGCCAGGTTGTGGCGATCACCGCAGGCAACCTGCCCCACCTCGGGCAGACCCACCGGAATGAAGCACTGACCGAAGTCGTTGCGACCCCAGCTGCGAAGCGTGCCGTCGGTGCGCAGCGCCACCGTGTGGAAGAAGCCACAGGCCACCTGCGCCACCTGATCAAGGTCGGCGGGAACGTTGCACTCGCCGTCCTGATTGCGGCCCCACGCGAACACGGTGCCGCCGCGCGATGGGTCATCGGAGATGCGCAGCACCGCCGCGAAGCTGCCGCCACCGATCACGCTGCTCGAGTAGCCGACGGAAGCCGGCGGCAGGCCAGCGTCCGCATCACCCCATGCGCGCACAAAGCCCTGCGCGAAGGCGCTTCCGGTGAGTGCGAGCAGACTGCAGACGGCGACGCCGAGAGGACGGAACTGCATGACAACTTCTCTCTGAACTTCTCTGTGGGCCCCATTGCGGGGGCCTCGGTGCGAACGACATGCCTCCAACGATCGTCGTTGATGGGCGCCCCAATCTAACCCCTGACCGATGCGCGTTCAAGGAAAACCTTCAACAGTAATCCGCTCTTGGTTCACCCGGGCAGCTGCCTTGTGCCGTGCATCACGGCGTGCCGCCCGTGCGCCCCAGCGCCAGCGGCGCAAGACCCACACGACCCTTCACACCCAGCTTGCGGTACAAGCGCGCGGCCAGCGTGGCCACGGTGGTTCGCTTCACCCCCATCGCCTTGGCGATGTGTTCCAGCGTTGCGTCGGACAGCAGTCGTTCGTGCAGCTCCCGCTCGCGTTGCGACAGCGACTCCAAACTGTGGCGCTTCGTCTGCACCTCCATCTCGCGCCTGGTGCGTGGCTCCCTTGCCTCGATGTACGGCAGCGCGTGATGATCGGGTTCGATGGGAGCGACGGCAAAGGCCACATGCGTGTCGTAGACCGGGGCCGTCCCTTCACGATCGCGCCGCCGCGCATCGCGCTCGGTGATGCGCGCCATGAGGTCGTCCAGCATCGTGCGGATCGTGCGAAGCGCCTGCAGATCCTCGGGTTCAGCGTGCAGCCAGTAGATGCGCCGATCGCGGGACCGCGCTCCCAACGCCGGCGTTCGCGCAACGAACGCGCGACGGATGTCCTGCGCGCTGCGATCCTCGAACCACTTGCCGATGCGCGCATGCAGAGCGATGTGCCCGAGATCCTGCTGATTGAACAGCAGCGTGATGCGTTGATGCGCAAGCGCGTACCCGCCTTCGGACTGCGCCTTGGTGGCGCGCAACGCATGCACCATCCTGGCCTTCGTCAGCGCGTCGATCGCCTCGCGAATCTGCTTGGCCGGCACGCCGCACGCCTTCGTCAGCTCGTCCAGTCGCATGGGCGCTGCCCTGCAATGCAGGTGCTTCACGATCTGCATCGCCACTTCGTCGAGCAGCAGATCCACCAGACCCGGCGCATCGATGGCGAACACGCCGTTGTCGGGATCGGGCAGTTCCAGCGCTGGCTTCGTGTTGGGCATGGCGCCCGAAGGTACTGCACTTCAACGGCGGTTTCAGTCGGTCCACGAAAGCAGCAGTTCGGAGACATCCGCCGAGTCCACCGAGCCGTCGCCGTTGAAGTCAACCCCACCGAATGGCGTGCTGCCGAATTCAAGCAGCACCAGCGCCAGATCCGACGAGCTCACGCCACCGTCGCCATCCACGTCGTAGTTGCGACGATCGCCGAAGAACTGCTTGGCAAACGCATACGCCTTGGGCCCAAGCACCGCACCAAGCCTTCGGCCAGGAAGGTCGTCGTGTGACGGATGGATGCCACCCGCGATGCGCGAGAGGGCGCTCTCGTCGGCGGCATCGAAGTAGGTGGCCCACTGCAGCTGCATCGGCTGGCTTGGCCCGTACTCGAACACCAGATAGCCCGGGTTCATCTGCCAGGTGCCCATGCCACCCGGGAAGAATTCACTGCCGGTCACGCGGGCAAGCACTTCGGCGCCGGTGCGGCTGTAGGTGCTGTGCCCGGACACATACCCCGCGAATGGCGGCGTGACGAATGTGGGCCGCTGGTACGGCACCCACCACTCACCAAGGATCCAGCCCACACCACCCTTGTCGGTGGCAGGGTTGGTTGGCGCGCCTCGCCATGTTCGCACGGCGATCTTGCCCTCGCTGCCGGCAAGCGCCTCATGTCGCTGCCCCGGCGCGGTGGTGGCGGACGTGATCATCTCCACCAGACCCGGTTCCAGGTCCAGTCCATCCGGGTCGTAGCGCGGCAGCGACGGATCGGTGCGCTGACCCTTCATCGCCTGGTAGCGGATCACCGACACCGGCCGACTGGTGTCGTAGTGCGACTTCACGCCCCATGCATTGATGGCCGCGTCGTGCAGCGCGCCGTTCAGGCACAGGTACATGCGCACATCGAACTCAAGCGCATCCAGTTCGGGGCCGATGCCCGCAAAGCGCCGCACGAAGTTGGGGTCGTCGAGCACCTTGTTGGCGATGGTGTTCCAGTGGCCTGGCGGCGTCTCGCTGTTGGGGCCGTCGGCCCAGAATTCGGCAAGCACGCGCAGGTAATCGCCGCGCAGCACCGGGTTGGCGGCATAGGGCTGGCCCGTGAACGGATTGAGCGCGTATCCGGTGCCGCTGTTGGTGCCCAGCGGATTGTTGCCGCGGGCACCCGGACCGATGTCCCACATCACGCCATCATCCGGGTCCATCATGCCGCTGCGCGCCAGCACCTGATGCATGTTGGCGCGCACCGCGCCGTCCGCGCCATTGAAGGTGGGCGGCGCACCGGGATCGATGTACACACCCGTCTTGCCCGGCGTCTTGTCCTCGGGCTGCAACGCGAACGGCGTGACGAGGCCCCAGTGCGGGCTCTCGAACGTCTGGAAGTTGCCTGGCACCGGGTTGCCGTTCTGATCGCGCATCTCCTTCAACTTCAATGGCTGCCATCGATCGATGAACAGGATCCACGGATTGCCCGGCTCGTAGATCACCTGAATGTTGCTGCTGTGCACCGTGGTGTAGAAGAAGTCGCCCTGATAGTTGTTCAACTCGTTGCTGCCGTCGGCGCGGCCAAAGGTGATGTACTGCGCGGCGATGCGATTGCCCACATCGGCCGGCGAGTCGCCGGTCTTGCCGGTGTAGTTGGGGTCGTAGCCAAGACTGGTCATCAACGCGCTCAGCTTGGCCTGAATGGTGGTGGCTCCAACGGAAAGCAGAAAGCGTTGCCGAAGCAGTCGATACGCGGCATGGCTCACGGCCTGGCGTCGCGCGGCTTCCACATCCTCGGCAGTGTGCTTTTCGGTGAACAGCCAGCCGGTGGC
>CAIPQY010000140.1 GCA_903867275.1 uncultured bacterium
CCGCCTCTTCGGCGTGCACGATGCCGTGATGATGCAGATGGATCTGGGCCCCGACGGAAGCACCGCGGAAGATGAGCTGCTGGCCACGCGCGTGAGCGAGGCTGCCCCTGGCGCGATCTTCGCCAGCGGTCGCGCCATCCGCGCGGCCATCGACGATGTCGGACGCCTGGTGCAGGGTGTGACGGGTGCGGTGGCCTTCTCGGCACTCACGGTGGCCTCGCTTGGTGTGGGCAGCGTGATCGCCGCACAGGTGCAGGGCCGACGCGGCGAACTGGGCGTGCTGCGCGCGATCGGTGCCAGCCGCCGTGCGTTGCTTGGCCTGGTGCTCGGTGAAGCCGTGATCATCGGCTGCACATCCGTGATCGCTGGCACGGGGCTTGGCTGGGAACTGGCCTGGGCTGGCCGCGTGCTGTTCGCCGATCTGGCTGGGCTGCGACTCGAAGCGGTGTTCCCGTTGCTGGTGTGGGGGATCGGCTCGCTGGTCGTGCTCGCGCTGGCGCTCTTCGCCGCCTGGCCCACCGCCCGTCGGCTTCTTGGGGAGAACCCCCGCGCGCTGCTCGCAGGGCCCGGCTGAGCACCCCCTGCCTCAAAATCAGCATTTTCGTGGTCCTCGATGACGGATCGCGATCACCGTTCGCGTTCTGTCAGACGGAGGGGGTGCACACCCGAACGCCGTTTTTGCGCCATAAGCGCGCATGAACGGCCGTTATGTGCCATTTCGAAGGCGCCTTCGGCGCTGTCGAAGATTTTTTGCGTTGGCATGACGTCTGGGTGCCGGATTTCTCGTTTCTCTTGGTGAAGGCCTGCTTCCCTGGCTGGCCGCAGTTCCGGTTCCCCCCCTTTCGGAGTTCCCCCAATGATCCGTTCCATCAGCGCCATCTCGATCTCCCTGCTCGCCTGCACCGCCGCCAACGCCGGCATCTGGACCGTCAGCAACAACGGTCAGAACGACTTCTTCACCGTGGCTGACGCCATGGGCGACGGCCGCGTGCAGAACGGCGACACCATCAAGATCCTGTCCGGCACCTACGCGGGCTTCGACACCGGCGACCTGGCCATCACCATCGAGCCCGGCAACAGCCCCGGCATCGTGAACCTGCTCGGCAACAGTCGCGTTCGTTCGAACAGCGGTGTGAACTTCGAGATCTCCGGCCTGAACAGTGGCCTGAACGGCGGCGCGGTGGAGTTCGATCAGATGATCGTGACTGGCAACATGAGCTTCGAAGGCACGCTGGGCATCCGCCTGACCGGCGGCTTCACGCCGAGCTTTGGCGACTCCTTCGCGCTCATACAGACCGGCGGAACGCTGGCTTTCACTGGCCAGACCAACCTGCCGACCCTCGCCGGCGGCCTCAGCTGGAACATCGCCGTGGTGAGCGGCAGCAGCCAATTTGGTGGCGCGGGCTACAGCCTGGTGGCCAGCGTGGTGCCGGCGCCAAGCGCCGCGGCGCTGGTTGGCCTGGCTGGCCTGATCACGGTCCGTCGTCGTCGCAACTGATCACCTTCGGCATGGCGCGGCCAGGCAGCGCCAGCCCACGGGAACCATGAACAGCAACGAGCCCCGGAAGTTTCCGGGGCTCGTTGCTTGACTTTCCCGCCCGGCCACGCTGCGTGACGTTGCCGACCGGCGAATGCGTCAGAAGCCCATTGCGCGCGCCAGAATCACCCCCACGCAGAGGCTGGATGCCGCCACGAGAAGGTGCTGGATGACGCGATGTCGTTGCTGTGTGGACATGACTGTTTCTCCCTGCAAGAAGCCGCGTCGAGCGGCGTGCAAACCTGCAGTCGAGCCTGCTTGGTGACAAGCAATTCGTTCACCTTTCGCGAGTTTTGATCGGCCCAAGGTCCCGAAACAAGAAGACGGCCCCGTGCGAAACGGGGCCGTCGATGCGATCTGCAATGTGAGGTGCCGTGACGGTCAGGCGCGGCGACGGCGGCTGGAAACAAGGCCAGCCAGACCAACCAGCGCCGCAGCGCTTGGCGCCGGCACCACGCTGGCCACCAGGCTGTAGCCCGCGCCACCGAATTCGCTGCTTCCGCTCACCACAGCCACCTGCCAGCTCAGTCCACCGCTCAGGGTGGGCAGAACGGTGGTGCCGCTGAAGGACATCGAGCCGCCGCTCTGAATGATCGCGAACGAGTCGCCGAGCGAGGGCGTGAATCCCTGATACTGCGTGATTTCAACGATGCCCTGGAAGTTCACGTTGCCCGTCACGATGAACTGATCGAACTGCGGATTGCCGCTCGACAGGCCGCTGTTGTAGCCGCCGATCTCGAAGTTCACGGTGCTGTTGGGGCGCACGTACATGTTGCCGAACACATCCACGATGCCCGGGCTGTTGCCTGGCTCGATCGTGAGGACCTTGGTGCCGGTGTCGAAGTCGCCCATGTAGCCGCCGCTGAGCACGCGCACCACATCGCCATCCTTCACCTTCGCGCTGCCAAAGGCATCGGCCACGGTGTAGAAGTCGTGATTGCCGCTCACGCCGACGGTCCACAGACCAGCGGAGGCCGAAGCGGTGAGCGCGAGCGCAGCGAGGGAGACGGACGAGATGGTGCGAAGCATGAGGGAACTCCGGATTGCGCTTCACGCATGAGGAGTGACCGATGCAAGCACGCTACACAAAGGCATCCAGCGTGCACGAACAGCCACTCAACACCGCGAATCAGATTTTTCAGTGAGGGAACGGGGAAGTGAACGGGAATGCAGGAAGTGGGAACAAGCCTGCAGGGTCAATGTGCCACGTTCATGGGCCTCTGCAACAATGTTCCACGGAAGATTCCAAGATTTTCGCGCACTCTTGCATCTTGCAATATAGTCCTATAATATTGCTGTTTGGATAGTCCTGTAGATGCTTCGATCGAACGCGAGCTACGCGATGCACGACACGACCTGACGAAACC
>CAIPQY010000141.1 GCA_903867275.1 uncultured bacterium
CCAACCCGCTGGCCAGCAACCAGAACGAGACCTACGCGGGCGGATCGGAGGTTGGCGCATGGATCGATGTGCCCATGACCGTGACCGACTTCCCCGCGGGCAACGCGCTGAACGACGGTGGCATCGATTTCTTCGAGATGCCGGGCGCCATCGCCAGGCGATGCGTGGGCCGCATCACCGGCATCACGAGCAAACTTCTCGACTACTACGTGGAGGCCACCGATGCCAAGGGCAACGTGAAGCGCAGTCCCATCCAGCATGTGTGGGTGGGTGATGCGGGCTCAGGCGGCGGAACAGGCGGTGGAACGGGCGGCGGCACCGGCGCCGTGGTCGCCACCACCCCTTCACCCGTGCAGGCCAACGCGCTGGTCACGATCGCATTCAACGCATCGGGCCGCGCGCTGGCGAGCGCCGCGACCGTGAAGGCGCATGTGGGCTTCAACGCGTGGGCCAGCGTGGTGTCGCCCGATGTCGCCATGACCAAGGGCTCGGACGGCCTGTGGCGCTGCTCGCTCAGCGTGCCGACAAGCGCCACGCAGCTGGATGTGGTGTTCAACGATGGTGCCAGCACCTGGGACAACAACGGCGGTCAGGACTGGCACTTCAGCGTGACGGGCGGCACCTCGATCACATGGAAGATGGACGGCGCGCTCGACGCGGGCGCCGTGCCCGTGGCCACCACGTCGGGTCGCACGCTGTGGGCCGGACTGCAGGGCGACACGCTGTACGTGGCCACGCAGGACGCCGGCGAAGGAGACGATGTGTTCATGTTCCTTGCCGGCACCACCGGCGCGCTCACCGCTGCGCCCTGGTCGAAGGGCGGACAGTCGATGCAGTGGAAGGCCTTCCTCGCCGACGAGAACGACAACGCCTTCAGTGGCTGGTTCAACGAGCTGCAGAGCCAGGCGCTCACCGCCACCAGGGCCGCGGCCACCGGCGCCAACGGCGGCGTGCTCGAAGGCACCATCGACATCGCGCAACTGTTCGGAAGCGCGCCGGACACCATCCTGCTTGCGGCCGCGAGCTACGGCTCGGCGAACGCCGGCGCGCTGAAGACCGCAGCGCAGTGCCCGGCGGGCAACGGCAACGCGAACATCGAGGCCGTGGAGTTCGTGTCGGTGCGACTGTGCGATCTGACGGGCGGCTGCTGCCCCGCGGATCTCGATGGCACACGCTCGGTCGACTTCGGCGACGTGTCGCTGGCCTTGCTGATGATGGGCGATGTCGGCAGCCCCGCCGATCTCGACGGCTCCGGCGCGGTCGACTTCGCCGACGTCAGCGTGATGCTGCTCGACTTTGGCCCGTGCCCGTAGGCCTTTTCGCCCGCCCGAGCAGATTGTGGCCGCACCACCAGTCCGTGGACGTGGGACAAGCCTTCGCGCACCGGCACTGACCAAAACGGGTCGCGCGCGGCGCTCCGGGCATGCAAACGACGGCCGACCTCACCTTTTTCGGAGAAATCACTTGGATCCCCCCCTTACACGGAGTAGGGTGGGGTCCCGCCCGAGCCCGCCTCGGGCTGCGTCTGATTGTGTGTGCGTCCAGATTGCAAGGCGCGCGGATTCGATCTGTTCAGAAACTGCTGCTGAAACTCCCGCCAATTGCATCACGACCAAGCGAGTGGATCGCCGTTTCCACACCGCCTGCCGACGGACTCGGTTTCGTTCCTGACACGCACGTGGCGACTCCGTTCGCCCGCGCAAGCAAAGCGCCCATGACCACCCGTAACACCCGCCACATGCGTTGCCTGAAGTCGCTCGCCTCCCTCACGCTGATCGCCAGCAGCTCGGCGTTCATCGCCGCCGCTCCCGCCGGCAAGACCGACGACGGTCGCGCGCTGTACAACCAGCTGCTGCGCGAGATGGGCGTGCCCGCGAGCACGCTCACTGGCCACGCCACCGATCCGTACGGTGGCCTGATCACCGAAGGCAACCAGATCGTGGACCAGACCGGCAACTACGTGCGCATGACCGGCGCCAACTGGTCGGGCTTCGAGACCGCCAACGCCGCGCCCGCCGGCGTCTGGACCCGCGACTTCAAGAGCTGCATCGATGAAATGGCGGGCCTCGGATTCAACACGCTGCGACTGCCGTTCTCCGTGGACAACATCAGCTCCACATCTCCCGCACCCGGCTATGTGGCCGGCATCTACGACTACCCGAGCCGCATCACGAACAGCGAGCTGCTGAGCACGAGCACCAAGGTCGTTTCCTGCGGCACCAACAACACGGACTCGTGCACCGTGTGGGTGAACAAGACGCCGCTCGAGATGATGGACGAAGTGATCCGATACGCCGGCAGCAAGGGCATGAAGGTGATCCTGGACTGCCACTCGATGATCCACGACGGCTACACCAGCCAGCCGCTGTGGTACGTGAACACCGGCACCGGCACGTATTCCGAGACGAACTGGATCGACACCTGGGTGATGCTGGCCGAGCGGTACAGCAACATGGCCTCGGAGGCGGGCGACACCCACTACGCGGTGGTGGCCTGCGATCTCTTCAACGAACCCAAGGACGATCCCCGAACAAGTTCCAGCAGCGGCTGCAGCTGGACCCTGGCCGACGACTCCAGCGGATCCGTCGACCCCGACACCGGCGCCAAGTCGAACCCGGGCGAGTCGTGGAACCACGCGGCCGAGCGCTGCGGCAAGGCGATCCTGAATGCCGCCCCCAGCATGCTGATCATGGTGGAGGGAACGCAGTGGGCGAACGACACCGGCAACACCAGCTTTGGTGGCAGCGACTTCACCCACTGGGGTTCGAACCTGCGCGGCGCCAAGGCGGCGCCGATCGATCTGGGCACCTACGCGAACAAGGTGATCTATTCGATCCACGACTACCCGCAGAGCACCTCGTTCATCGGTCAGCCGGAGAACCCGCTGCCGTGGTTCCCCTACTCCAGCAACTACACCACCAGCTACGGCACCTACCCGGCCAATCTGGATCCGCAGGGATGGACGCCCTACTGGGGCTATCTGCTCGACGGCAGCGCGGACTCGGGCATCACCGCACCCATGCACATCGGCGAGCTCGGCAGCTGGATCTCGGGCATCGGATACACGGGCTACTACGACAACGGCAGTCTGGTCTCGTGCGACTACACGACCGGTCTGCAGCACTACATCGGCCAGTACGCATCCGGCAGCAAGCAGAGCGGAGCCACCCCGCAGGACCTGATCGACCAGGACAAGCAGTGGCTCACCACCCTGCTGGGCTACCTGGAGACGGCCGTCGATCGCGACGGCACCGATGCCGAGAAGAAGGGCGCCAGCTTCACCTGGTTCTGCTTCAACGCGAACAGCGACGACACCGGCGGACTGGTGTACGGCGACGACTTCGGCAGCGAGAACACCGAGAAGCTCGGCTACCTCACCCCGTATCTCGAAGGCGCCTTCTCGATCACCACCGGCGCGGCGCAGTCAGGTGCGGGCGCATCGATGGAGCGCTTGGCGGAACTTCCAAGCGCACCGCTCATGGTGCTTGGACAATCGCTCTCAGCCAGCCCGCTGCGCGGCGGCAAGGCGGTCGGAGCCATCACCGGCCGGCCGCTCGCTGGAACCTTCGCGTGGCACCGCCCCGCAACCGTGCCGCCACTGGGCGCGTCTCGCCAGTTCGTGCGGTTCACCCCTGCGAACCCGCTGTTCCGCACGGTGCTGCTGCAGGTCACGGTGAAGGTGTGCGCGCCGGAGCTGGATGAAAACCAGCCCAAGAAGCCGGCTTCATCGACCCTCGTGGGCAAGCGCGGCGGCGTGGCTTCCCCGAAGACCAAGTGATGTGAATGCAGGCACGGGCCGTTCGAGCGGGCACAACCCCTCGAACGGCCCGCTCCGTTTTTGCGCGCAGCGGTGCG
>CAIPQY010000142.1 GCA_903867275.1 uncultured bacterium
CGCCGCCAGATCGCCGTGCTTCGCGCCATCGGCCTGTCGCGCGGGCGCGTGCAGGGCATGGTGGTGGCCGAAGCGTGCCTGATCGGTCTCACTGGCGCAATCGCGGGCGTGGTTCTGAGCGTGGTGGGTGGCTTCGCCGCAGCCGCGGTGCTGAAGGAGCGCATCGGACTCGTGGTGCATCCCGATCTGGATCCGCGCAGCGCGATGATCGTGCTTGCCGGCGCCGTGATGCTGGCCGCGCTCGCAAGCGTGCTGCCTGCGATCATCGCCTACCGTACGCCTGTCGCCGACAATCTTCGGCCCTCCGCATGAAGGCGCTCTGGATCATCCTTGCCTGCATCGTGTTCGGCGGCGCCGCAGCGCTGCTGTGGCCATCGCGAACGGCCGCGCCGGTGTCGACTGCTGTGGCGCCTGCGCCCGCGGCACCTCCCGCAGCAGCCGCACCACCGAAGCCCAGCGCTCCAGCGACGACACCTCCAACCGCAACGCCCCCGACATCCAGCGCACCCGCATCCGAGAGCGCCACGAAGAAGCAGCCCGAGTACGTGACCAAGGCGCTTGAAGCCGCCGCAGCGAAGCGCGCTGCGACCAAGGAGCCCGCTCGCACGGAACCGGCACCCGGCGGACTCACGCTGGGGCTTGATCGCAAGATCGCCAACGCCACCATCGTGCCCGGCGCGCTCATGAAGCAGCCGGATGGATCGATCCTGGCCGATGGCAAGTACCGCATCGAGGGCGCAGGCACGCGCGAGCAGCCCTACCGCGTGGCGTGGGACTGTCTCGCCAGCGCCGGCAAGACCTATGTGCCGCGCCTGAAGCAGAATGATCTGCCGCAACGCGTGGCCATGCTCGATGGCGCCTGGATCCGCATCGACGGCTATGTGGCCTTTCCGCTGATGCTGCAGGAGAGCGCCGAAGTGCTGGTGATGCTGAATCAGTGGGACGGCTGCTGCATCGGCGTGCCACCCACGCCCTACGACGCCATCGAGGCGAAGCTGGTCGAGCCCATGAAGCCGGGCAAGCGCCACGCCTTCAACTTCGGCACCGTGACTGGCCGCCTGAAGGTGGATCCACTGCTCGTGGAGAACTGGCTGGTGGGTCTCTACCAGATCGAGGAAGCCACGCTCACGCAGAGCGACATGTGATCTCGCGGGCGGGTTCGAAACCTAGAACCGCTTGTGCGCGGCGCGCCCTTCGGCCGCCTTCATGCCAAGCATCGCGCGCATCACGGCCAGATCCTCGGGCACCGTGATCTTCAGGTTGCGGAATTCGCCGTCCACGACCAGCACGCGCTCGCCGAGACGCTCGACCAGACCGGCATCGTCGGTGGCACCGGTGAGATCGGCCTGCGCATACGCGCGTCGAAGCAGCGAAATCTCGAACACCTGCGGTGTCTGCACGGCGACCACGCGCGCGCGGTCGATGGCAGACTCCACGAAACGACCCTTGCTCGTCGCGGCCTCAGCCGACTCGCCAAGGATCATGTCGGCGATCGCATCCTCCTCCTCGGCGCGGATCGCCTGCTCGCTCACACGCTTCAGCGTGTCAGCCACGGGAAGGCCGGGAATGACCGCGGGATGCACCTTGGCGGCCTCGAAGACCCGACCAAGCAGTTCATCGCTGGCGCCCGGACGCGCGGCATCGTGCACCGCCACGTGCGTGGCGTCGGCAGGCACCACCGCCAGGGCATTGCGCACGGTTTCCCAGCGCTCGCTCTTGCCGCCGGCCACGATCTGCACGCCGTGAAA
>CAIPQY010000143.1 GCA_903867275.1 uncultured bacterium
CAGAAATGGGGCGTGTGGACGCACCTGACCACCGACGGACGCGTGCTGCAGAGCGCGGCGATGAAGCGGTACGAAGGCGGCTGGTTGCAGCCGGCGGTGGCGGCGCTGTCGCCCACCGAGGCGTGCGCGGTGCTGCGATCGGCAACCACACGCACCAAGCGTGTGGGACACGCCGTCTCAAGCAACGGTGGCGTGTCGTGGTCGGAGCGCACGGCACTCGATGTTCCAAATCCGAACGCCAGCGTGGCCATGATTCGCCTGATGGATGGCTCGCTGCTGATGGCGGCCAATCCGCTTGAGAGCGGGCGCAATGTGCTGCAGCTGTTCCGCTCCAAGGATGGTGGTCAGACATGGACCGCCTCGCGCACCATCGAGCGCAGCGCGGACACGGCTGCGGAATTCTCCTATCCGTTCCTGGTGCAGGGCCCGGATGGCAGTGTCCATCTTTCCTACACGTGGCTGCGCAAGGGCATTCGCCTGTGCACCTTCACGCCCGAGTGGCTTGATGCAGTCGCCGACGATGCGCCAGCCGTGCCGAACATCGAGGTCACGCCATGAACCTGCAGGCGGTGTACGGGCTGTTCGCGCAGGGCGTGATCGTGGCGGCGCTCATCCGCTTCGTGCGTGTGCTGACCGGTCACGCCAAGCCCAAGCCGCACGGCATCGAGCTGTGGCTGCCGGTGATGCTGCTGCTGGCGGGCTCGGCGGAAGGCATCAACTTCGCGGGCCACCTGCGCGGACTGTGGGGCGATCCCAGCATCGTCACGTTGCTGCTGCTGTTCCTGTTCACGCTTCAGCCCTCGTGGTTGCCACACGCGCCGCGCACCACCACCTGCGTGCTGATCACGCTGTTGGTCACCGTGCCGCTGTATGGGCCCATGCTGCTGCCGGTGCCCACGGTGCAGGACAACCTGTACGCCATCGGTTGGCAGCCGTGGTCGCTGCTGATCGTCATCGCGCTGGCCACGCTGATCATGTGGCGCTCGCTGCAGCGCGCGTGGCTGAACATCATCGCGCTGGCGCTGCTGGCCTACGCCGGCCGCCTGATGGAAAGCGACAACCTGTGGGACTACTTGGTGGACCCGGGGTTGCTGGTCACGATCGCGTTCCTGGGCTTCACCGGAATCTGGATCTCGCTCCAGCGTCGCTTGAAGGCGATCTGAGGTCCGTTGTAGCTGAGTGAGCGCGGATCACCCGCCGCCACCCAGCGATCCTGCTTGGCCAGCACATCGCGCAGCTTCTCGACACCCTGGTTCACGCGGTTCAGCCCGTAGCCGCCCATCATGCCGATCGAGATCACGGTCACTTCGGGGCTGTCCACCACCTTCACGCCACGCTCGGCGTCGCCTTCGGGTCCCTGCTTGGTCTCGCGGTACAGAAAGCTCATCGTCCACGCGCCCTGCTCGTCGGTCAGCTTGCCGTCGTCGGTGGTCATGCCGCGATAGTCCATCTCCACGGGGCTGGTCATGGCGATGTCGCGCTTCTTGATGTGATTGAAGAGCGGCCAGAAGCCGTTGCCCATGCCGATGCTGGTGGGACCCTGACCGCTGTATTCGGCGCGGCGCACCACGGGATAGGTCTTGATCTCCACGCACTCGGGCGGCGTCGGTGCGGGATACCCAACCGGAAGCGGTGCCTCGATCTCGCACTTGCCGCTGAACCAGTTCTCGCCTTCAAGCACGGGTGCGGGCGCGTCGCCAAGCACACGCACAGTCTGGCCGGCCTTCGGCGCGGTGAGTGGCCACGGGGTGCTGGCGCTGGGCTCGGGCACCACTGGATCGGGCTCGGGGCCGCCGGTCATGGCACATGCACCAAGCATGGCGAAGGCGACTCCCAGGATTCCTCGGAACGTGTTGCGAAGGCTCTTCATGGATGG
>CAIPQY010000144.1 GCA_903867275.1 uncultured bacterium
CCCAGCGAGCGCTTCACGACCCAGACCGACTTCGTCAACCTCACGCTGAAGCGCCTGTTCGATGCCGTCGGCGGCTACCGTTTCGCCGGCACCGGCGTGGACATGCTGGGCACGGTCATGAAGGGGCAGTTCGCCATGATCGGGCCCATCTCGCTGTTCAGCAGCGCCGATGCGGGGCAGGCAGGCATCGCGGTGCCGCAGCCCGGGTCCCCGAATCCGCTGGTGCGCGCGCTCGACGGCGGGCTCGCCACGGTGGTGCAGCCGCTGGTGGCGACCGGCGAGGGCACGCTGCCGCTCGATCCCTCGCGCGGTGGTGCGCTGAAGGCCCTCGTGCAGAAGGCGGGTCTGGTGCACATCTTCATCAAGGGCGGACCCATCATGTGGCCCATGCTGTTCGCCTCGATCATCGCGCTGGCGGTGGCGATCGAGCGCGTGCTGTTCCTGGTGAACGAGGGTCGCCGACGCAACGTGAAGGCGGAGGCGAAGTTCTTCGTGGAGGTGGGCAAGGGTGATCTCGACGCCGCGCTCGGCGTCGCCAAGAGCACGCAGGACCCCATCGTGACCACGCTGGGCTATGCGCTCGAGCATCGCGATGAGTCGCTGGGGCATGCGCTGACCTACGCCGAGACGAACACCCTGAAGCGATACCGTCGTGGCCTGCCGGTGCTGGACACCGTCATCACGCTCGCGCCGCTGCTGGGTCTGCTGGGCACCGTGACGGGCATGATGGGATCGTTCGCCGTGATCGGTGGCGACCTCAGCTCGCCGGGCGCCATCACCGGCGGCATCGCGGAGGCGCTCATCGCCACGGCCTTCGGTCTGGTCATCGCCATCACCTGCCTCATCCCGTTCAACTACCTCAACAGCCGCATCGAGAAGATGGAAGGCGAACTGCTTGCCTGCGGTGAGCAGTTGAAGCTGCTGGTCGAGGGTCGTCCCGCGGTGCCGTCGGTTGCGCAGGTGCTGGAACAGCAGGAGCGCCAGCCGTTGGCGGTGTCTGCAGGACTGGAGATCTGACCATGGCGGGCGGCGGAGGCGGCAATCGGCGCGGCAAGAAGAAGTCCGCGCGCATCGAGATCATCCCCCTGATCGACATCATCTTCTTCCTGCTGGCCACCTTCATCATGGTGTCGCTCAGCATGTCGAAGAATCAGGGTGTGCAGGTTGCGCTGCCTGGTGCATCCACCGCGCAATCGCTCGGTGATCAGCAGGACATGGAGAAGGCGGTCACGCTGAGCGTGAACGAGAAGGGCGAGATCTTCTTCAACAAGGAGAAGATCCTGCTCTCGCAGCTGCCGCTCAAGCTGCAGACCTTCAAGCTGACCGCCAAGGATCCCAAGGTGATCATCAGCAGCGACGGCGCGGCCGACTTCAAGTTCGTGGTGGGGGTGCTGGACGAGGTGCGCAAGATCGGCATCGCCAAGGTCGGCATCAGCACCGACAAGAAGAAGTGATGCCATCGTCGAACGCCGCCATCTTCTTCGTTGCGGCCGTCGTGATTCACGCGGTGGTGCTGCTGTTCGGCGGCCTGCTGTTCGCGCACGACGAGGCACAGGCAAGCAAGCGCGACGTGCAGCTGGTGGCGGAGGATGTGACCGAGGAGAAGGAGCAGGAGGAGCAGAAGCCGCCCGAGGAATTGAAGCAGCAGGAGGAGCAGCCTCCCGATGCCAGCCAGGCGGTGTCCACTTCCATGGATCAGGCTTCCTCGAGCGACGACGCGCCCGCGCTGGACGCGGCAAGTCTGAGCGCCCTCGAGGCGGCGCTGAGCGGCGGTGCGAGTGGTGGCGGCGACTTCGGTGGCGGCGCATCGCTCGCTTCGGGCGGCCGCATCGGCGGCAAGGGCGGCCCCGCAAGCGAGGGCGACGAATTCTCGGGCGCCTTCAGCATGTCGGAAATCGACCAGCGCCCGCGCCCGTTGGTGCAGGTGGCGGCCGCGTACCCCTCCGAGATGCGCGCGCGCAAGGCGGAAGGCGTGGTCACGCTGATCTTCGTGGTGGACGAGACCGGGCGCGTGGTCAACCCCCGCGTGGAGAAGGCCTCGTATCCGGAGTTCGAGAAGCCGGCACTCGAGGCGGTGCGCCAATGGAAATTCGAGCCAGCGATCAAGGGCGGCAAGCGCGTCAGCTGTCGCATGCGCGTCCCATTCAGGTTTCAGCCCAAATGAAGCGAATCATCCGTCATCGTCGCGCTGCGTTCAGCGCTGGGTCCGCGTCACGCATGTTCGCCGTCGCCGTTGCAGCCATGCTTGGCGTGCAGGCGTTCGGTGATGGTGGAACCGCAGCCAAGTCGCAGACGCCCGCACCATCGATGCAGGTGGGTACGGCGGACCTTCGCGCCATCTGGAGCGATCCCAGCTTCCAGAAGTCCTTCGTGGCCGGCTTCGGCGTGAATCCCGAAGTGGAGCCTCGCATCTCCACCGACGACATGGCGCTGCTGGAGCTGGTTCGCCAGTTGATGCCGGACGAGCTGCCTGCCGCGGAGGCGCTGCTGCGTGGATCCATCAAGGACGACACTTCGGCGGTGCTCGACCTGACGCTCGGTGGCGTGCAGTATCAGGAAGATCGAGCCGATGACGCGCTTGCCAACTACCGGCGCGCCGTGGAGAAGTACCCGAACTTCCGTCGTGCCTATCGCAGCATCGGCCTGATCTGCGTGCGCAAGGGCATGATCGATGAGGCGATCACGGCATTCAATCGCATGATCGAGTTGGGCGGCGCCGATGCGTATTCCTATGGCCTGCTCGGTTTCTGCCACTCGCAGAAGCAGGACTACCAGCCGGCCGAGGCGGCCTACCGCAACGCGCTGCTGCTGCAGCCCTCCAACGTGGAGTGGCGTCTCGGACTCACGCGCACGGTGTTCAAGCAGGGCAAGTTCGAGGATGCGGCCAGTCTGCTCGACGTGCTGATCCAGACCTTCCCTGAAAAGGCCGACTTCTGGCTGCTGCAGGCACACACCTACCTGGGCCTGAAGGAGCCGCAGAAGGCGGCGGTGAACCTGGAGGCGCTGGACGCGATCGGCAAGTCATCGGTGGACAGCCTGTACACCCTGGGTGACATCTACCTGTCCGAGTCGCTGCTCGACCTTGCCGCGCAGGCCTATGTGCGCGCGCTGGCCAAGGATCCCGCGCAGTCGCCTGTGCGCATCATCCGCAGCACCGAAGGCCTGGCTGCGCGTGGCGGCATGGATCAGGCGCGCGCGCTGATCACCAAGGTGAAGGCGTCCTCGGGGTCCACCATCAGCG
>CAIPQY010000145.1 GCA_903867275.1 uncultured bacterium
CCGGTGATGATCACCTTCGACGATGGCTGGGGCGAGGACATGTGGATCGCGCGGCAGTACCTGGATCCGCGCGCCATGCCACGGTGTTCTTCGTGTACACGGGTGCGGTGGGCGCGCCGGGCTTCCTGAGCTGGTCGGATGTGAAGGCGCTTGAAGCCGGCGGCCACGAGGTGCTCAGTCACACGGTGTCGCACCCCAATCTGCAGCAGGTGCCTGATGCGCGTCTGGCCAGCGAGATGCGTGATTCGCGCGCGCGACTGGAGCAGGAACTGGGCCACCCCATCGAATGCATCGCGTATCCGTTCGGTTCGTATGACGGTCGTGTGGTGAAGGCCGCGGCGGATGCGGGCTATCGCCTGGCGGTGATCGCCGACGGCCCCAGTGCCGTCGACGCGTCGCCTGCGCTGGAATTGCCGCGCTGGAAGATGGCCTATGGCGAGCCGCTGCCGCTGTTCGTGCAGCGGCTGTGCGCGCCCTAACTGCGCTTCGACTCGAGTTCCTGCCAGCGGGCGTACAGCGCGGCCACGGCGGCCTGCGCCGATTCCAGCGCCTTGCATGCGGCGGCCATCTTGGTGTGGTCAGCGGCCACGGCCGGGTCGCTCACCTTCGCCTCGGCTGCGCTCTGCGTTTTCTCGGCGGCTTCCAGCGCGGTCTCCATGCCGTCGAGTTCGCGCTGCTCCTTGAAGCTGAGTCGGGTCTTGCGCTGCGGCGCAGGAACGGCGGGGGTGGTGCGTGCAGGCTCGGGCCGCGCGGCGCGTTCGCGTTCCTGTGCGCTGCGTTCGGCGCGCTCGAGCGCGGTGAGCGCCTGATCCAGGCTGGCCACCACCGACACGCTGGCGTCGGGCGCGCCGATCACCACGATGGTTTTCGCGAGGCGCTCCAGCATGGTGCGATCGTGCGTGACCAGCAGCACCGCGCCAGGGAACGAGTCGACCGCCTCCTCGAGCACTTCAAGCGTTGGAATGTCGAGATCGTTGGTGGGCTCGTCGAGCACCAGGATGTCGGCGGGGTCCAGCATCATGCGCGCGATGTGCGCGCGCGCGCGTTCGCCGCCCGACAACTGGCCCACCGCCTGCAGCAGCTGCGCATCCTTGAACAGGAACTGCCGGCTCCACGCCGTGATGTGCATGATGCGGCCCTGGAAATCCACCTTGTCGCCCATGGGCGAGATGGCGTCGCGCAGCAGCGTGTCGGGTGGAATGTCCACGCGCTGCTGCCGCAGGATGACCACGCGCGGGGCGGGGTCGGCCTTGCGCACGGTGCCGGCGTCGGCGGCCAGGCCATCGCACAGCACGCGCAGCAGGGTGGTCTTGCCGCTTCCGTTGGGGCCCATCAGGCCGATGCGGTCGCCGGGGCCCAGTTCGATGTCCAGATCGCGGAACAGCGTGCGTCCCTCGAAGCCCTTGGCGATGCCGGTGGCCTGCACCAGTCGACGCGTGCGGCGGCCGCTGGCGGTGAAGTCCACGCGCGCGCCGCCTGCATCGGCCGCGGCGTTGCGATCGCTGATCGCCTGCAGTTCCTCGCGCCGCTCGGCGCTGTCCTCGATGCGGCCCTTGGCCTTGGTGCGCCGCGCCTGCGCGCCGCGACCCAGCCACGCGTCGTCGATGCGCACCTCGTTGGCGAGCGCGGCTTCGGCGCGTGCCTGTGATTCCAGGAATTCCTCGCGACGGCGAAGGAACTCGCCGTAGTTGCCATCCACGGTCAGCGTGCCCTGCGGATACGCGCGGCTGAGTTCCACCACGCGCGTGGCCACGCGCTGCAGGAAGGTGCGGTCGTGCGTGATGAACACGCAGGCGCCCGCGCGAAGGTCGTTGGTGGGGCGCGTGAGGAACTGCTCCAGCCAGCGGATGCCTTCAACATCGAGATGGTTGGTTGGCTCGTCCAGCAGCAGCAGGTCGGGCGCGCCGCCCGCCTCGCACAGGCCGCACGCGATCGACAGGCGCTTCTTCCAGCCGCCAGACAGGCGCTCCACCGGCTCGTCCATGCGCGGCTCGGGAAAGCCCAGCTTGCCCAGGATCATGCCACCCAGCACCTCGGCTTCGTGGTGGTCGCCGTGCACGCTGGCGGCCTTCATCGCGGCTGCGGTGGCTGCGGCGCGCGGCGTGAGGCCCGCGTCGAAGTCGTCGCGCTGCGGCACGTACACGATCACCGTGCCTCGCTGCGTGCGCACCGTGCCGTCGTCGGGCTCCTCGAGGCCGGCCAGCATGCGCAGCAGCGTGCTCTTGCCGGCACCGTTGGGGCCGATGAAGCCCACGCGGTCCCCCGTGTTCACGCCGATGCACACGCCGCGGAAGAGTTCGCGGAGGCCGTGGGACTTGGAGAGATCGGTGGCGACGAGCAGCATGGTGGTGGCGCGTGGCGCCGGGCCGCGGATCATAGGTGTGCGGCGCATGCACGATGCACGCAAAAACAAGAAGGGGCCGCCATGTGCGTGCATGACGACCCCTTCTGAAAGGGCAAGCGTTTCAGTGCGTCACTTGCGGCGACGCGAAGTGATCATGCCGGCGAGGCCAGCGCTCTCTTCAATGGACATAAACGCGATCCGGGGGTGTGACCCCTCACGGGATCGCACTTTTTTCTCGCCGCGCCGGAATCCCGCATTTGCTTCGGAAAAAAGGCCGTCGATTCCGGAGGGGTGCGGCGGCGTCGATAGGGTGGCCGCCACGAAGGGAGGTCACATGATCATGACCCAGCAAGAGCGGAGCGGCGGCAGGGCGCGGCGGCGAGGGCTTCGGGCACAGGCCTCGGAGCGGCGGGAGAGCGAGATCGATCGCCTGGTGCAGCAGGCCAGCGAGCGGGGCGGCTGCACCGACCGCATGTACTGGACGCTGCACTACGACTTCGAGCAGGCGCCCATGACCACCAACATGCAGCAGCTGCAGGAGGTGGGGGTGGACATGCCGCCGGAAGCGGAGCTGAACGATCGCGCGTTGCAGCAGCAGCTGTGGGAGGTGATCGAGACGCTGGCCGATCTGGGCACCTATCTGCTTCGCACCGATCATCTCGATGATCGCGCGCTGTATCGGTTGCTTCACGAACAGGTGCTGCGCGAACCGGTGCGCGATCTGCCACCGAGCGAGGGCGTGTCGGAGTTCATCGATCTTGGTGTGCGTGCGCCTGCCGATGCGCAGCCGCTGGTGCAACGTGACCGCTTCATGCCGCGACCGGAGACACCGCCCATGCTGAACGAGTGATGTCGCGCAAAAACGAGAGAAACCGGCCCACCTCGAGCCGGCTCCTCCCTGAGCGACGGGCTTCGCGAAACTGCACCGCGCCGTCGCCATCCGTCGGGTGACCCCACCCAACACACCCACCATCGGATTGATCGTGGTCGAACACAAGTGTCAATGCAGAAATTGGGTTCAGGCCTCGTGGCGGCGCAATTTTCGGGCTTCCGCGTGTGCGGCTGCGGGCGCGATGGACACACAAAGCGCTTTGGCTGCGGGGGTTGGCAAGGCGGACTGGGTTGCGCGCACGTGGCTCTGCGTGGGTGCAGCTCGCCGACGCTGGTCGCTACCTTGTACCGCTCGCTTCCCGCAGGCCCTCCCGCGCCTGTCCGTCCCTCGAACCGTCCACGGAATTCCCA
>CAIPQY010000146.1 GCA_903867275.1 uncultured bacterium
TCTGGCGGCGATCAACGAGAAGGCGAGCAGCATCAACGCGATCGTGGACACCATCACCAAGGTGGCGGACCAGACGAACCTGCTCAGCGTGAACGCGGCCATCGAGGCGGAGAAGGCGGGCGAGAGCGGCCGCGGCTTCCTGGTGGTGGCTCGCGAGATCCGTCGCCTGGCCGACCAGACGGCGGCGGCCACGCTGGACATCGAGACCACGGTGCGTCAGATGCAGACCGCGGTCAGCGGCGGCGTGATGGAGATGGACCGCTTCAGCGACCAGGTTCGTCGCGGCGTGGAGAACGTGGGCGATGTGGGCCAGCGCCTCACGCAAGTGATCGACCGCGTGGGCGGGGTGGAAAGCCGCTTCGGCGAGGTGACCGAAGGCATGCAGAGCCAGGTGCAGGGCGCGGATCAGATCCGTCAGGCCATGGACGCGCTTGCGCAGAACGCCAGTCGCGCACGCGAGGCCACGGGCGAGTTCGCGCTTGCGGCCAGCACGCTGAAGGAATCGCTCGTGTCGCTGCGCAACATCGTCGGCGGCGACGTGAGCTGAACGCCGCGCGTCAGGTCTGGAACAGGCTGTAGCCCTTCGACTGCAGCTCGATCACGCGGGTCCAGCCGTCGTTGTCCACCTTCACGCCAGGCAGCAGATCGGCGTTGCCCACACCCAGGTCGCCCATGCGGCTGCCGCACGCCTCGATGCCGGCGCCGCTCTTCTGCAGGTCTGCGATCAGGCTCTTCCACGGGTTGCCACCATTGGTGCCCATCACGCGGTCGAAGGCGGCATCGTTCAGCGTCAGCGGCAGTGCCGGTCCGTCGAACACGAACACCAGGCTGATGTCCTTCGCGCCGGCCGTCTTGGCCCCATCGATCGCATCGCGCCAGTCCGCCAGGCCGTAGAAGATCACGTCGGCGTTGGGACGACGGTTGGCGTACACCACGGTCTTCCAGCTGTTCGCCTTCGCATCCATGTCGACCTTCACGGCCGGTGCTGGCGAAGCCTTGGTCACCGCGGTGGCGGCGAAGGGGCCGGTGCTGGTGGCGCAGCCGAAGGCGGAGAGTCCGATGCCGAGCAGGAGGCAGGTGATTCGCATGGCGGGCATGCTAGCGAGCCCACTCGGGCGCCCGTGTGGCGCTTTGCGCCCGGTGCGTGCAGAATCCGGGCATGAGCGAAATCGCAGCCCTGCATCCCGCGCTTGCCGCCATCCTGTGGGGCGCCAGCCTGTATGCCTGCGTGCTCGGCGCCAAGTACCTGTTCCTGCGGCGCGGCGACATGCGCATGCTGGGCATCAGCCTGCTGGTGTCGGCGCTCGGCTGGATCCTGCTGCGCAGCGGCGTGGAACTGAGCGTGCCGGTGGTGATCACGCTGCCGGAAGGACCGCATGAAGTCGAAATTCCGCTCATCCGAACGCTGTCGGAGGTCAGCCTGGTGCTGGCGGTGGCCACCCTGGTGCTGCTCGCCATCAGTGCCATCGCCATCACCGTCACGGGCAGCGACATCGTGCGCCTGCAGAAGGCGGTGCTGCGCACGGTGCTGCTGCTGGTCGGCGTCACGGTGATCTGGCAGATGCACTTCGCCGGGCAGTTCAGCATCCGAAGCGTGGTGCTGGGCGTGGGTGGCGCCAGCGTGTTCGTGATCGGTCTCGGCTTGCAGCGAACGCTGGGCAACCTGTTCAGCGGCTTCGACCTGCAGGCCGACAAGGTGGTGCAGAAGGGCGACTGGGTGCAGCTGGGCGTGGGTGGGCCCGAAGGCCTGGTGGCCGACACCAGCCTGCGCACCACGCGCATCCGCAGCAACGACGGCCAGATGATGATCATCGCCAACGGCGACCTGCTTGGCCGGCAGCTGCTCAACCTGGATCAGCCCGACCGTCGCCTGCGCATCCGCCGCACCGTGGGCGTGTCCTACGAGGTGCCGCCCACCAAGGTGAAGGACGCGTTGCTTGGCGTGCTGCAGCAGGATGTCGATGTGCTGCAGTCGCCCATCGCGCCGGAAGTGTTCGTGAA
>CAIPQY010000147.1 GCA_903867275.1 uncultured bacterium
GTGGCGACGACCGAATACAGCGCCTCGCAGGCGATCCTGTTCGGCTACTCGGGCACCACCGCGTGGAAGAACATCATCGCCCAGATGGCCAAGTTCATCACGTTGGACGCGCAGACCGAGGTGTGGGTGATCGTGACGAGCTCGGCGCAGCAGACCGACATGACGAACCGGTTCACCACCTATGGAGCCAACATGGCCAGGGTGCGCGCGTTCGTCGCGCCGCTGAACAGCATCTGGGCGCGCGACTACGGTCCACGCTTCATCCACGAAGGCGGCTGCCGCGTGATCGTGGACAGCAGCTACTACAGCTCCCGGCCCAGCGATGACGCCGTGCCGTCGTATCTGGCTGGCGCACTGAAGATGCCCTACTACGCCACCGACCTTCTGCACTCGGGCGGCAACTACCACATGGCCGATGGCGGAACCGGCTACTGCACGCGGCTGGTGGTGAACGACAACCCCAGCAAGACCGAGACGCAGATCAGGGACATCTTCAAGTTCTACTACGGCCTGCTCACGCAGATCTGGACACAGTTCCCCTTCAGCGTGGACGGCACCGGCCACGTGGACATGTGGTTCATCCCGGTGGCGGCGAAGAGTGTGATCATCAGCGACTGGCCACTGAACAGTGGCAGCACGCAGGACGTGATCTGCGATGCCACCGCGGCGGACATGATCTCGCGCGGCTGGACCGTGACGCGCGTGCCGGCGTTCCTGGTGGGAGGCATTCACTACACCTACACCAACGCCACCATCTGCAACAACGTGGTGATGATCCCGAGCTACACGAACGCCACCGTGTCCTCCAGCAACGCCACCGCGCTGGCGGCGTGGCAGGCGGCGTGCCCCGGCAAGACCATCGTGCAGGTGGGTTGCGAGGGCATCATCAGCGCGGCGGGCGCCATGCACTGCATCATGATGCAGGTGCCCGCCAGCACCGGCGGCAACAACCCCGTGACCTACGTGAAGAGCCTGAACACCGCGCAGTCGCTGACGCCAGGTGCCACGGTGACGGTGAACTGGATCAGTGACCATGTTCGCACCATCAGCGCCGTGGATGTGCAGCTGTCCACCGATGGCGGTGCCACCTTCAGCACCATCGCGGCCAACGAGGCAAACGACGGCGCCTTCACATGGACCGTGCCCGACCTATACAGCACGCAGGCCCGCATCCGCGTGCTGGCCAAGGACGCGCTTGGCAACACCGGCGGCGACATGAACGACGCGGATCTGACCATCGACGGCGCACAACCGCGCAACGGCGACCTGGACGGCGACGGCTTCGTGCTTGGAAGCGACATCGCGCTGGCGCTGCTGGACTGGGGCGCGTGCGCCGACACCGCCAACTGCCCTGCCGATCTGGACTACGACGGCAACGTGGGCGCGGGCGACATCGCGCTGTTCCTGCTGCTGTTCGGCGATCCCGTGTGATGTTTGGCGCCGGCCGCCCGTGGCTGCGGCCGTAGACTCAATGCATGAGCGCGCCCGGCCAACCACCGCTTGATCGCGAACAGCTGATCCAGCTGGGCTTCATCGAGGCGCGTGGACGTGCGCTGGATGTGGCCGCGTTCCTGGATCGCGTGCAGCGCGCCACGCCCGCGGCCGGCGCACCCGCCGACGCTCTTGCCGACGAGCGCGTGCGCGCCATCTGCGATGCGCTGCGCGTGGCGCTGGACGGCCAACCCGAGCGTGCGCGCCGCATGCTGGAACTGTGGAGCGACCCCACCACCGAGCCTTCGGCGAAGGCCGCCGGCAAGGCCGCGCGTGGCGTGCCGAGGAAGGCGTGACCATGTACATCGATCCGCATGTGCACATGGTCAGCCGCACCACCGACGACTACGCCCGCATGGCGGTGGCGGGCTGTGTGGCCATCACCGAGCCGGCGTTCTGGGCGGGCTACGACCGCAGCA
>CAIPQY010000148.1 GCA_903867275.1 uncultured bacterium
GCATCTCCGCAAGCGGCAGATGCATCACGATGCGATCACCGATCGCTGCGCCGAAGCCGAGCGCCACCAGCGTCATCACCGAACCCATGAAGCGGCTGCTGCCCGAGGCCAGGTTGCGCGTGGCCAGTTCCACCAGCGAGCGCGTCATGTTGAATCCGGGAAGCAGCACCACCACGCCGGCGAGCATCACCGCACCCATGGTGATGGGTGGCATCAGGTGCGCCAGCGCCCACGCGCCCAGCGTGGCCACGATGCCGGCCAGGAACTCGGCCAGCGCCGCGCGATCGGCACGCGCATTCAGCGCCAGCGAAAGGCCGCCGACAAGCAGGCCCACGATTGCGCCTGCGACCGCATCGCGCACATCGCCGCCGAAAAATCGCGTGGCCGCCATGGCCGACAAGCCGTAGGCGGCCCAGGTGAACCACTGGTTGAACGCGGGCGGACTCGTGCCCAGTTCGCGCAGCGATGCCGCGCCCATGCTCGGGCTGATCTCGCCGCTCAGCACGCGCCGCTGGATGCCTTCCATCGCGTGCAGTCGCCCCAGGTCGGTGGAACCCGGATCCACGCGCACGTTCACCACGCGCTGGCGGTCCAGCGGACCGAACGCCAGCGCCAGGAAGGTGGGCAGACTGAACATGGTCGTTGGAACGCCCAGCCTCGCGCCACAGCGCGACACCTGCTCTTCCAGACGGTGCGCCGGCGTGCCGAAGCGATGCAGGTCGCGCGCCAGCTCCACGAGAAAGCGCTCGGCATCGGACAGCGCGCCGTGATCGGGCGTGGGCTGCGGCAAGTTGGTGGGGCTTTCCATCGTCACGGCGTGTGGGCAGGATCGGGCGTGTGCATCAAGATGCAGTTCGTGCGGGCGAAGCGACGAGTGTAGCCCGCCTCCACATGCGTCCCGTTATGCTTCGCGCATGCCCAGGTGGTGGTTGATCACGATCGCGGTGGCAGGCGCATGGCTGGTGGCCATGGGTGCCGTTGAATTCGGCATCATCGCCAAGCTCTCGGTCGGCGCCGTGAAGGACTACGCGCAGTGGGGCGTGTTCGGCGTCAGCGCCGTGGCCGCCTTCCAGTGCGCACGCAACGGCAGCGCGGCATGGGCGGGCACGCTGGCCTTCCTGGCCGCGCTGCTCAACCCCGTCGCGCCGGCGCAGTGGCCAGCAGGCTGGGAAAAATCGTTCGAACTGGCCGCCGGCTTCGTGATGCTGGCGTTCAGCGTGCGCCAGTGGAATTGACGTTCGCCGGATCGTCGGTGGGCATGCGCTTCGTCTGCGCGGGCTGTTCCGTGACCGCTGGCGGCGCGGGCGGCGGCGGCGCCGTGCGCATGTCGAACATGTAGGCGCCACCCGGCTCCACGCCCAGGCGCTCGTTGTGCACGCGCGCCACGGCGATCCACGGCCACTTCGCCGCGATGGCGCTGCCGAAACTGGCGGGCGCGCAGAAGATCTTGGGCTTCAGTCGCGTGGTCTCGATCCACAGCGTGCCCGTCTTCTCGAACACGAACACGCGACCACTCTTGTCTCCCGCCTCCTCGGCGCTCGAGTCGCCCACGATCACGCGCCCGTCGCTCACCTGCAGCGCGAAGCCGAAGCCGCGACCACGCGTCACGTCCGCGCCCGGCATCAGCTGCGCCTCGATGTTCCACACACCGTCGGTGCGGCGGAACACGAACACATCGGCACCCTCGGCGAAGGGGTTGAGCGACTGCACAGCCATCAGGTCGCCCTCGATGGCGACGCGATTGCCGAAACCGAAGTACGGGCTCAGCCCCGACGACTCGATTTCCTGCTCCAGCCCCCAGCCCTTGTCGCTGCGGCGATACACGCACACCTTCGGCGACTCGTTGCCGGCGCGCGCCTTGTCGCTCTGGAAGGGCTGCAGCGCCGCGGGGTAACCGACCACCAGCGTGTCGCCGCTGATCGCAAGCGAGGCGCCGAACCACCAGGGCTTCTTGGCCTCGTCGCGCTGCAGCGAACCGGCGGCCTTCCATCCCGTGTCGGTGCGCTCGAAGAGATACACCTTCGGACAGGTCAGGTACTGCTCGTCGGTCAGGCCGGGCCGAACGCTCACCTCGTTCACCGCGAGCAGGTTGCCCTGCATGGCGATGGCGCCGCCGAAGTTCACGCGGCTGGCGCCGGGTGGCGCCTTGATCATGCCCATCTGCTTCCAGGTCTGCGCCTCGTTCACGCGGGCGAACCACACCAGGTCGCTCGAGCCGCTCTTGCGCGTGATGGGCGTCACCAGCGTGTCGGCGTTGCAGGCGATGCGCTGCAGCACGAATTCCTCGGGGCGCAGGCCCGACACCTGCGGCATGTTCGGCTGCGTCTTCCATGTGCCGTCGGGATGCAGCTCGAAGGTGGCGACCTGACCATCCGCTCCGGGCTGTCGCACGATGCACGCACCGGTGATCACCAGTCGGTCGCCGGCGAAGTCGAGCACGTTGCCGAACGCCGGCGCCACGCTCGGCAGCGGGCACTGCACGGTGGCGGTCTCGGTCATCGGGCTGCCGGCCACCGTGCGCACCAGCTTCGGCACCTGGCCGTTCACGCTGATGGGGTTGGGATTGATCTGCGCGAGCGCTGCAGAGGCGGACAGGGACAGGATGGTGGCGGTGATCATGGGCGTTGAACGCTCCCTCGTGATGCGTGGTTCGGATCCTTGGTGGTCGTCTTCGTGGATGCGCCTTCCATCGCCGCGCACACTTCCTGCACCAGCGTGGCTTCATCCGGAAGGTTGTGCTTGCCGTAGGCGTCGCGCGGCGGAATCACCCGCACGCCGATACGGTGCAGCTTCTCCAGATTCTCGACAAGAATGCTGGTGTGCATGCTGCCGTGCATGGTGGGCGCCACCAGCACGCGTGCCTGCCCGCGCTCCATGCGTCCGATGGCACTGGCCAGCGTGGCGCCGACCACGCCCTCGGCCAGACCGCACGCCATGCGCGCGATGGTGGCCGCCGTGGCGGGCGCGACCAGATATGCATCGAAGGGC
>CAIPQY010000149.1 GCA_903867275.1 uncultured bacterium
CCAGTCCGCCAGCGCGAGCACCCGCGCGGTTTCCGTGGAATGCTTCGTCGATTCGAGCGCACGCATGCGGTCCTGCAGCGGCTGCCACACCGCCAGCGCGCGCGTGGCATCGATCGCGTTCCAGCGCTTCACCAGCGCGGCGCGAGCCTGCGCCGAATCGCGCTCGCCAGGCAGAAGCCATGCATCGGGGGCATGGCCACCGCTGCGCCAGATGCCGCCAAGCGCCCACAGACGCGCCGAGGTGATCCTGGGATCCGCAAGCCAGCCCACGAATGCACGCCGCGTGGCGTCGAAACCGCTCTGACGCGGATCGCTCGGCACCGCAGCGAGCAATGAACCGAGCACATCCGCGGCCAGACCCTGCCCATCAAGCCGTGCCTTGCCGCGCACCACCGCATCGATCGCGGCCAGCGCGCACTGCAGACGCGCGTCGGCGCGCTCGATCGCCGCCACCGCCTGCAGCCATCCCACCCATCGCTCGCGCGCATCAGGCTGCTGCAAGGACTTCTCGAGCACAGGCACCTGCTGCAGCGCCCACGCCTGCAGCGCGCTTGAATCATCGCCACCCAGCGCGCGCGTGCCGCCCAGTTTCGCCGCAGCCGCAGGCGACATTCGCTCGTCCGCACGCGCGCGCGCCTGCAGCATGGCATCGAAGGCCGACGCCAGCATGCCGTCGCGTGCATTCGAGGGATGCGCCGCGTCGGTGGCCAGCGCGGTCTGCAGGCGAACCACCTCCTCGGCCGACGGGCTCTGCGCGATCCATTCCGCCAGCGAAGCGATCAGGCGATCGCGCTGCGAGCTGGTCATGGCGGGCCATGCGACCAGCGCCTGTGAACACGCCTGTCTCCAGCGCTCGAGGGCTTCAGCGGACAGCGCACCGGCGGGACGCGCTTCCAGTGCGGCGGCGGGCGCGACAACCGTGGGTTGTGCGCCAGCATCAAGCGTCGGAGGCGTTGGAAACGAGACAGGCGGCGGCGGCAGCGTGCGTGATGGATCCACAGCCACGGGCGCCGGCGCGGCCGGCTTGTCCTGCGTCGCGGAAACGGGCGCAGCCGAGGGCAGCCGTTCGAGCAGCAGCCAGAACAGCGCCAGACTCATCGCCAGCCCAAACACCGAGATCGCGGTGAGCCACCAACGCCTGGGCGCAGGCGGCATGGGCTGCAAAACTGCGGGCTTCGCGGGCGGAGCCATCACGCGCGAACGAGGCGCAGGTTCCCGAAATGCCTCCTCGACCAGTTGCACCAGCACGCGCTCATCGAGCAGCTGATCACGCGCCCACGCATGCAGCGCCGTGCGGCTGCGGCGGTTCCAGCCGCCGTGGGCGGCGATCACCGTGCGGATCCATGCAAGGCGTTCGGCGCGATCCATCACGGGGCCCCCGTTCGCGGAGCCGTCTGCGCCGCATCGCGGAACAACGCGCCCCATGGCTGCGCTCCACCCTCGGGAAGCAGCGTCATGTGCTGCTGCAGCATGCTCGCGGCACGCGCGGCATCGAAGGACTGCAACGCCCGGTACAGGCGCCAGCGCGCTTCAAGCCACGGTTCGGTTCCCTGCGCCAGCGTGCCGCTGAGCACCTGCATGCGCTCGGCTGCCTCGGCACCGCGACCGGCCATGCGCAGCGCCTCAGCAAGCGCAAAGGTTTCCGTGATCGATGTTGAAGGCGCGCGCTGCAGCGTCTCGATCAGCCTGGCGCACATGCCGGCATCGATGACGACTTCCGCATCGGCCGCGGCAAGCACGCTGCGCGCCAGACGATCGCGCGCAGCCGCTGCCAGCGCGGCGTCCTCGCCCGCCTCGTCGGCCGCAAGGCGTGCACACGCCACCGCTGCCTGCAGCCGATCAGCCGCCTGCATGTCCGACAGCGCGAAGGCCGCGGCAAGCGCCAGACGCGCTCGCAGCGCGGCTGGTGCCTGCGCAAGCGTTGCCTGCAGCGCCGACATGTCGCCCTGCATCACCTGCAGTCGAACGATGGCCAGCAGCGTGGCCGCATCGAGGCGCTCGGTGGCGGCAAGCACCTGCAACGCCTGCTCGGCGCTCAAACGATCCTGCGCGCCAGGCGTGGTGGCGGCGAGCAGTCGCCATCGCGCAACCAGCGGCGAGGCCACACATGCGTCGGTGACACGCAGCGCACGCTCCGCGCTCCGCGTCTGCGCGGCAGCGTCTTCGGCGCCGCCACGAAGAATGCGCCGCGCTGCCTCGGCGCGCGCGGCAGCGAACAGCGCATCGCGATCCGGCACCTCGAGCAGAACGGCGGTGGCGACCGCGTCGCTCGGAAATCCATCGAGCTGGCTCAACCAGGTGGCCACTCGGCCCGCGTATGGCCCCAGCGGATCCGACTCGCGCTGACGCAGCAGCAGATCGATGCGTCGTCGCTGTGCCGCCGCATCCTTCGCGGGCTCGTGCGCCGCCGCAAGCCACAGGCACTCGGGGCGAAGCGACGGGCGCACCGCTGCCGCCTGCTCGAAAGCCACGCTCGCGGCGGCGGCATCGCCTGACGCCACCAGCGCATATCCGAGTGCTCGCAGGGCCTCGGCACGCATCGGTGCCGGCGCCGCGTCGCCCGCCTTCGCCAATCCATCGCGCAGCGCTGCGGCGACGGCGGCGGCCTCGGCAGGTGCGCCTTCACGCCGCTGCCACGCGGGCAGTTGGGCTTCCGCCTTCTGCAATGCCGACGCGAGCGCACGAAGCGGGCCCGACTGCGATGCCAGTTGCGCAAGCCACGCCTTGCGCGCGTCGGCATCCATGGCATCCATCGCGGCCGTCACCACCGCGGTGGCATCCGCGCCCGCGTCGCGTGAAGCCACGCGCGCGGCGCTGCGCGCCAATCCCGGCGTGAGCGTGCGCGGCGGCATGTGGTCCAGCACCTCGCGCATGGCATGCAGATCCTGTCGATCGATGGCGAAGGCCAGACGCCACAGTGCCACCCGACCCGCAGCGGTCGTGGCGGAAGCTTCACCGGCCACGGCCTGCAACCACGCATCGCCTGCGGCATCGCGACCCGCGGCATGCAGCGCGGCGGCCAGACCAAGCGCCGCGTCGGCACCCATCTCGGTGCGCAGCAGATCGGCGCTCGCGTTGGCTGGCTCGGGCGACTGCGCGTCGGCATCCACCAACCGCGCAAACAGCACGATGGCGCGCTCGAGCTCCAACTTCGCCGCCGCGGCATCGCCCGCCCCACCACCACCGTGCAGCGCCACCCACGCCTGCAGCGTGCGTCGCCATGCATCAAGCAGGTCGGCGCCCTCGTGCACGCCGGCGAGTGGATCCTGTCGATCCATGCGCGAACTGTCGCTGGTCAGCAGCGGCCGCAGCAGTTCGCCGGCCTGCGACAGCGCCTCCATGGCCGTCTTCGCCGCGGTGGCGTCGCGCTCGGTGCCGCGCATGGACTCCACCAGCACCGCGCCCTCGGCCAACTGCTGTCGCGCCATCTCGAGACGCGGACGCGCAGCGGCACGATCGCCCGCCGGCAGCTGCGCCACGATGTCGCGCAGCACGGCCTGACGCTCGGTGGCAAGCAGCGCACTGGTGGATGCGAGCATCGCGGGGTCCGCGGCGATTTCACGGGCAGCCTGCACACGCGCGGCGGGATTGCCGTTGCGCAGGCGATCGATCTGCCACTGCAGGCGCGTGCCTTCCAGCGCATGCCGCTGCAGGAACACGTCGAAGCCCTGATCGCGCGCCATGGCTGCGCCGGCGATGGCCAACCCAAGCAGCGCGATGCATGCGTCACGATGCCGGCGCATAGCTCACTCGCTGGAACCCTGAATCCCGCGCCGCCTGCAGCACGGCGGCGGCATCGGACACGCTGGGCCCGTCGTGCACGCGCACCGCCACGCCGGGCTCCTTCGGCAGTGGCTGCAGCGCGGCCTTCAGCGCCTCCATGCCGTCGATGCGCCGCCCCGCCACGCGACACCACGCGGCACCCGGCGTGCCCATCACCTCCACCACCACCGCCTGCAGGTCACCCTTCGCGCCGGTGGCGGTTCCGAGCGCGCCGGTGAGACGCCCTTCCAGCATCGCCGCGCCGCTTGTCACCAGGAAGAAACTCAGCAGCAGGAAGGTGGCATCGATCATGCTCACCATGTTGATGAGCGGTCGCTCGCGGTCCATGCCTCGCGATGCGCCGAACCTCATCGCTGCCCCTCCGATTCGGTGGCCAGGCGGAACGCGGGTGCGCCGCCGGCCTGCAACGCTCGCGCCACGGCGTTGAGCGCCGCCGTGGGCGCCGCACGATCGGCGCGAACCACCGGCGGCGTGCCACCCGTGCGCGCGGTCGCCTCGCGCGCGAGCTGCGCAAGGCGCTCCGGCTGCACGCGTGCATCGCCCACCATCACCGTGCCGTCAGCCTGCACCAGCACCACCAGTCCCGATGCCTCCGCCTTCGAGGCGGTCTCGCCTGGCTGCACGGGCAGCCGCACTTCTCCACGACCACGCTGCGCCATCTGCGCCGTGACCAGGAAGAAGATGAGCAGCAGGAACGTGACGTCGATCATCGGCGTCATGTCCGGGGCACAGTCGCGGCGTTTGGCGGTGCGGAACTTCAAGCCTTGCTTCCGGCGTTGATCTGCTCGAGCAACTCGGCGAACGATTCGGCGACCTCGCCCGCCTCGGCGGCCGAGGCCTCGATGCGGTTGCGCAGGAACACGTGCGCCGCGGTGCACGGAATGGCCACCACCAGTCCCTGGAAGGTGGTGATGAGCGCCAGCGAAATGTTGCTGGCCAGCGACTCGTAGTAGGCCGCGTCGTTCACCGCGCCCGAGGCCACGCCTTCGAAGGCACCGATCATGCCCTGCACCGTGCCCAGCAGGCCAAGCAACGGCGCCACGCTGGCGATCACGGCGATGGCGTCGGTCCAGCGGTACAGGCGGCCGGTCTCGGCATCACCCGCTTCCTGCATCGCCTCACGCACCTGCAGCAGTCCAAGCGCGCCACTGCCCGCGCGCGAGAGACCCGCCGCCAGGATGCGGCCGATGTAGCAGGTGCGCGCAGGATCGCGGCACAGCTCGATCGCCCGCTGCACGCGGCCCGCCTGCACCTCGCGGCGACATGCGTCGATCAGCGCGCGCGGCAGCAGCGTGCTGCGGCGAATCATGGCGAACTGCGCGGCACCCACCGCCAGCGCCACCACGCTGATGGCCACGATCACGTAGCCGATGATGCCGCCGTCGGTGATGAACTTGAGAAGGCTGCCCGAGGCCGCCAGCGTGAACGCGTGCATCATGGAATCTCCTTGTCCGCGGCGGCCCGCAACCGGGCGGCCTCCTGTGGATCGATCGTCTGCAGCGCCTCGGCGGCGCGCTTCAAGGCCGCCACGCGAAGCCACGGGGCCTCGTCGAATGCGGCCGCCGACTGCGTGAATCGAAGCGACGCCAGACGCGGGTCGCGCCTGGCCGTGTCGCGCAGCAGCAGTTCGCCCTCGAACCACTGCGTGAAGGGCGTGACCTGCCTCGACTGCTTGGCAAGTTGTCGAAGCTCGTTCAGCGTGCGCTCGGCCGCCTTCGCGTCCCCGGCGCGCGCCTCGCATGCAAGGCGCAGCAACGCGGCGCGCGTGCGCACACGCGCCTGCGCCGGCGTTTCGCGGCCTTCCTTCACCTTCTCGGTGGCGGGCATCGGAATGGATGCATCCAGCAGACGCGCCGCGCACACGATCCACGCGCCGCTCGGCTGCTTCGCCTCGGGCAGCGCCAGCAGCTGCGCGGCAAGCGCACTGGCCCGCGCATCCGCATCACCGGTGGGCAGCACGCGCAGCGCCACACCGCACCCAGGATCCACCCACGCGCGCTGCGGGCTGAACGCGGCCGTGAGCGCCGGCAACTCCACACCCGCGCGCTCGGCCAGCACCTGCGCCTGCACGCTCAGCGCGAAGGCGCGGTCCATCTCGCCTGCGGCCCACGCGATGCGCGCATTGCCATCAATCCACGCCGCACGCGCCGCCGCATCCGTGTCCGCCGGCTCCGCCACCTGCGCCATCGCCTCACGCGCACCAGCAGCGTCGCCACGCGCCAGCCGCGCCTGCACCAGATCCATGGGCGACTCCGCCGCAGCAAGCAGCAGCGCGATCGTGAGCACCACGATCTTCATCGCACGCCCTCCAGCGGCACGAACCGGTACTGCCCACCCGTGGCTTCGGCGATCATCTGCAACTGCCGCGCAGCCTCGGGATCGCCGAAGGCCACGCAATGCACTGGAATCGCGCCGCCACGCACCGTGACCAGCTTGATGATCGCCGCGGGATCCTCGGCCGGAATCAGGCCATCGGTCATGAAGAAGATGGCGTCCGGCGGCGTGGCATCCGTCATCACCTGCTCGAACGCGTGCATGGGCGTGGTGCCACCGTAGGGACGCACGCCGCCGATCCACGCACCGAACTGCTCGATGTCGGCCGCGCGCGCCTTGCGAAAGCCGCGATCGGGAAACAGCGTGTTGGATGTGTCGAAGAAGCAGACGCGGAACTGCGCAAAGTCCGGCAAGGCGCGCACGCTCCGCATGAGTTCGGTCACCGCCTGCTTCATCTTGTCCTGCGCCTGCATGCTGCCGCTCTTGTCCACGATGAAGGCGAAACGCTTGCCGCTGGCGCGCGCACCGAAGAAGGTGGTGGCCGCCATGCCACCGCCCCCGCTGCCAGACGCCACGACCACCGCCGGACCCGGTGCCAGCGCGGGCGCCGACGCGGCCGCATCGAACGCCCCCTGCGGATTCGATGCCGCGAACGCCTCCGCATCAGGTACCGAAGCGATCGCGGACGGATCGATCGCCGGGTTCGTGACCGCATCCATCGGCATGGCCGGCATGGGCACCGGCGCAGCCGACGGCGGACCGTCGCCCGCATCCTCGCCCGGCGTGGGCGCCACCGTTTCCACCAGCACCGCCTGCTGCACGCGCTCGGGCCGCTCCACGCGCACGCTCGCAAGCCACAGCGCCAGCAGCAGGTGCAGCGGCAACGACAGTGCCAGCGCCGCCACGATCACCGGCCACACGCTGCGGCGACGGATCGGTGCGCGCGGGTCGGCCGGCGGTTGCGTGGCGGTCGGTTGGGGCACTTTGACGGGTTCCTCATGCAGCCACGGGGCCGCAAGCGCGATTCTAGGGAAACAGACCGCACGAACCGCTTGACCAATCGACCGCGCCGTCGTTGAATCGGCTCCCGAGGATCCACCCGTGGCAACCCCCTACAAGCGCGTCGTCCTGAAGGTCAGCGGAGAGAGCTTTGCCCAGGAGGGCCAGCTCGGCATCAGCCCCGAGGAACTCACCGTGATCGCGGGCGAGATCGCGCAGGCGCGTCGCGCCAGCCCCGACACCCAGATCGCCGTGGTGGTGGGCGGCGGCAACATCGTGCGCGGCGCGCGTCTGGCCGAGAAGGGCCGCATCGCGCAGAGCACGGCCGACTACATGGGCATGCTCGGCACGGTCATCAACGGCCTGGCCCTGCGCGAGGCGCTGGAAGGCCAGGGCATACCCAGCCGTCTGCTCACCGCACTGCAGATCACCGC
>CAIPQY010000150.1 GCA_903867275.1 uncultured bacterium
CTGGACGCAAAGCAAACAGGCAGGCGCCGCGAAGCGTCGCCTGCCTGTTGCGAAGCGGACAGGGCGGGATTCGAACCCGCGATACGCGTTTTGCGCGTATACCGGTTTAGCAAACCAGCGCCTTCGGCCACTCGGCCACCTGTCCAGCATTCCACCGACCAAAGGCCGGCGGGCCGAACAGTGTAGCGAACCCATCCGCTCCCCGCGAAACGGAAAAACCGCGCGCCACGGCCAAACAAGGGCCGCATTCGCGCATGCACAGCATGCTGGCCGATACGCTGCGGCGCCCATGCTTTCCTCCGCCCTGCTCGCTCTGGCCGACGCCGCCGCCACCAACGATGGATGGTGGGCGTGGGCGCAGCACGAACTGCCCCGCCTGTTCACGCAGCTCGACGGCTTTCTGCTGGATCTGGCCAAGGGCGTCGGGCCCTGGACGTACGCCGTGCTGTTCGCGATCGTGTTCTGCGAAACGGGACTGGTGGTCACGCCGTTCCTTCCAGGTGATTCGCTGCTGTTCGCCGCGGGTGCGCTGTGCGCAACCAGCGAACTGGGCCTTCGTCTTGATCTGATGGCCGCGCTGCTGTTGATGGCCGCCGTGCTGGGCGATGCGGCCAACTATCACATCGGCCGCTGGGTTGGCCCCGCCGCGTTCAGCGGCAAGCTGCCCCTGCTCAACGCCACCCACCTTCGGAAGACGGAGGCGTTCTTTGAACGCCACGGAGGCAAGGCCGTGGTGCTGGCGCGCTTCGTGCCCATCATCCGCACCTTCGCGCCGTTCGTGGCGGGCGTGGGAACCATGCGCTATCGCCGCTTTCTCGCCTACAACGTGGCGGGTGCGCTGCTGTGGGTTGGCCTGTTTCTGGTGGCTGGCTGGGCCTTCGGCAACATGCCGTGGGTGAAGGCCAACTTCAGCAAGGTCATCCTTGGCATCATCGTGCTCAGCATCATGCCCATCGTGTGGGAATGGTGGAAGCATCGTCGCGAAGCCCGCCGCCAGAACGCTGGCGGAAGGTCGCGCACATGATGGCAGGCATGCTTGCAGTCGCATCAGTGCAGGGTTCGGCCGACACGATCCTGCTGCCGGTCACCGACCATCTGCCGTTGCTTGGCGGCTTCATGGCCGTGGTGATCGGCCTGCTGGTGGCGGATCTCACGCTGTTTCACCGCAATCCCAAGCCGGTCGGCTGGCTTGCCGCGGCCGGTGGCGTGGCGTTCTGGGTGGTGCTTGCGCTGCTGTTCAACGCAGGCCTGTACGTGTTCATGGATGGCTGGCTTCGCGCACACCCGCAACCGCTGCTGAACGCCGGCCTGCTGACGGCCGACGCCATGTCGAGCCCGAGCGACGTGGCGATGGTCGCCTCGAACGCCGCCTTCGATCTGTCGGTGCAGTGGCTGGCCAGTTACGTGATCGAGATGTCCCTGAGCGTGGACAACCTCTTCGTGTTCGTGGTGGTGCTGCGCTACTTCGCGGTGCCCGCGGCCCTGCAGCACCGCGTGCTGTTCTGGGGCATTCTGGGTGCCATCATCATGCGCGCGGTGTTCATCGGCGCCGGCGTGGCCGTGATGCATCGCTTCGAGTGGGTGGCGGGCGTGTTCGGCGCATTCCTGCTGTTCACGGGGCTGAAGATGCTGGTCCCCAGCCGCGGCGAAGGGCACATGGTCGACCCTGGGCGCACCGTCGGATTCCGCCTGATGAAGCTGATCCTTCCGCTGCACCGCGAATTCGACGGCACGCACTTCTTCTCCAAGGCAAACGGCCGCATCGTGGCCACCCCGCTGCTTGGCGCACTGGTGGTGATCGAGTTCAGCGACGTGGTGTTCGCGGTGGACAGCGTGCCCGCGGTGCTGGCCATCACGCGCGAACCATTGCTGGCCTTCACCAGCAACATCGCGGCGGTGCTGGGCCTGCGCGCCATGTACTTCCTGCTTGCCAACGCGGTCGACCGATTCCACCTGCTGAAGCCCGCTCTTGGACTGGTGCTGTCGTTCGTGGGCGTGAAGATGGGCTGGCAGTGGTGGTATCACGAGCCCCTGCTGCCCATCGGCATCAGCCTGTCGATCGTGCTTGCCACCGTGGCATTGGGGGCCATTCTGAGCCTGCTGGTGCCGTCGCGACAAGCGCACAAGCCCGCTCAACCGGCCATCTGAGGGGCGATTTCGCTCGGCGCGCGCTACACTCTGCGCCCCATGCGCGTCCACGAATTCCAGGCCCGTCAGTTGCTCGCCGAGGCAGGCGTCCCCGTTCCATCGGGCGGCGTTGCCACCACCATCGATGAGGCAGTGAAGGCCGCCGAGACCGTGTTCGCGGCCGGTGGAAGCATCGCTGTCGTGAAGGCCCAGGTGCATGCCGGCGGCCGTGGCAAGGCGGGCTTCGTGAAGGTGTGCAAGACCGTTGACGAGGCGCGCACCGCCGCAACGTTCATGCTGTCGAACCGCATGGTGAGCCCGCAGACGCCGCCCGAGGGCCTGGCCGTGAGCCGCCTGCTGGTTGCCAGTGGCGTGGACATCGCCAAGGAGTTCTACGTGGCGGTGCTCACCGACCGCAGCACACGCCGCAACGTGCTGATCGCCAGCGCCGAAGGTGGCGTGGACATCGAGCACGTGGCCGAGACGCGACCTGAGGCCATCCTGAAGCAGCCGCTCGACCCCGTGACCGGCCTGCACCCCTACATGGCGCGCGACATGGCCTTCCGCCTGGGCTTCCAGGGCAAGACCGTGGCCCAGGCCGCCGACATCTTCCTGAAGCTGGCGCGCACCTTCATCGAGAAGGACGCCACGCTGGCCGAGATCAATCCGCTGGTGCTCACGCCCGCCAGCGCGGCGCACCCCGAGGGTCAGGTGATCGCGATCGACGCCAAGTTCACCTTCGACGACAACGCCATGTTCCGCCAGAAGCAGGTGCAGGCGTTCTTCGATCCCGCCGAGGAGAATCCCTCCGAGATCCGCGCCAACGAGTTCGGCCTGAGCTATGTGGCGCTGGATGGCACCATCGGCTGCCTGGTGAACGGCGCCGGCCTGGCCATGAGCACCATGGACATCGTGAAGCTGCACGGCGGCGAGCCCGCCAACTTCCTGGATGTTGGCGGCAGTGCGAGCGAGGAGGCCGTGACCGAGGCGTTCCGCATCATCCTGAGCGATGCGCGCGTGAACGGCGTGCTGGTGAACATCTTCGGCGGCATCATGCAGTGCGATCGCATCGCGCGCGCCATCATCGCCAGCGCCAAGACCGTGGGCTTCAAGGTGCCGCTGGTGGTGCGTCTGGAAGGCACCAACGTGACCGAGGCGCGCAAGCTGCTCGAGGCCGCCCGCGGCGACATTCCCACCATGCAGACGGCCGGCGATCTCACCGACGCGGCCAAGCGCATCGTGGCCGCCACCAAGGGAGCGTGAACCGATGCTGGTGCTGTTCGACATCGACGGCACGATCCTGAAGAGCCAGCACGCCGGCGTGCAGGCCATGCTGGAAGCGTTCCATCAGCTGCACCCGGATCGGCGCTTCAGCTTCGACGGCATCGACATCGCGGGCCGGTTGGACACGCTGATCTACGGCGAGATGGCCGATCGACACGGCGTGCCGGCGGATGCCGAATCGCACGAGGTGTTCCGCCACACCTACAGCGGCCATCTGGAGCGCCGCTTGGCCGAACGCAACACGGTGGTCTGCCTCGACGGCGTGGCGGAACTGGTGCAACGCCTCGCCAGGGAACCGGGCGTGGAACTGGGCCTGCTCACGGGCAACTACCCCGCCACGGGCCGCCTGAAGGTGAAGCACGCGGGCCTGGACCCCGACCTGTTCAAGGTGAACGCCTTCGCGATGGATGGCGTCACGCGACGCGACCTGCCGCCGGTGGCGCTGCAGCGCTATCAGCAGCGACACGGGTCGCCGCTCGATCCCGCGCGCGCGATCATCATCGGCGACACCCCCAAGGATGTGGATTGCGCCCTGCACAACGGCTGCCGCGTGCTGGGCGTGGCCACGGGTGATTTCACCGCCGAACAGCTTCTTGCCTGTGGCGCGCACCATGTTGTGGACAAGCTGTCACCAGTCGAGCCCGTGCTGGAGTGGTTGCTCACGCACCGCGAAGCGCGCAGGTAGATTCGCGCCAGCGATGTCGGAGTCATTCAACAGCGTCTGCCGCGACTTCTACGTCAACCAGAAGCTGGCCCTGAAGATGGACCTGCCGTGGGGACGCGAGCCCGTGCTCGAGTTGTTCGATCGCATGCGCAAGGCCGTGCCCGCCCTCAGCGACCTGCGTCGCCAGGATCACGAGATTTCGCTCGAAAGCCCGGAGGACGA
>CAIPQY010000151.1 GCA_903867275.1 uncultured bacterium
CCTGGTGCCTGTGCTGGACGCGCTTGGGGTGCCCTTCGATGCGCCCGGAAGCGGCGGCGTTGGTTCGATCGCCGAGGCACTGTTCGCCGGTCTGGCGACCGACACCGGCTGGTTCCGATTCAGCGGCGCCGATGCGGCGGTGTTCGCGCTGGCGTCGCGCCTGCTGTCGGCCGGCGTGAACAAGGATCGCCTGTATCGCCAGCTGGAGGAAACCGCGCGTCCCCAGCGCATCGACCTGCTCGCGCGGGCCATGGGCAGCATCCAGTGGCTGGCCAACGGTCGCGCCGCGCTCATGCGGCTGCGTCCGGAGGATTTCGCGCAGTCGAGCGGCAGTTCCGAGGACCTGGCCGGTGCGGTGAACGCGCCCATGACCGTCGGATCGGTGGAGGTGAGCGCGTTGCTTTCACAGAACGGCACGGACCCCGTGGTGAAGATCAGCCTTCGCAGCAAGCCACCCATGGAGAAGGGCGGGGCCTTCGTGGATGTCAATCAACTTGCCGCGCAATTCGGCGGTGGCGGACATGTGCACGCGGCGGGTGCCAAGTTCAAGGGCTCGATGGAGCAGGCGAACCAGGCATTGGCGCAGGCCATCGAGCGTGCGCTCGCCACCCGCTGATCAAGGCGCAGCGGGCGCTGCTGCGGCGGTCGGCGCAGGCAGCGGCTTCACCTTGTAGCCCAGTTTCTCGATCGCATGCTGCACGGGCAGGGCGGTGGCGTCATCGCGCACCACCACGTCGGCCTGACGATCGGTCAGGCTCACGCGGCAATCCACCACGCCATCCACATGCTTCACCTTGTCGGTGATGGCCTGCACGCATCCATCGCAGTGCATGCCGTCCACCTGATAGCGCAGCGCGATCGGCGCCGTGGCG
Source organism: uncultured bacterium (assembly GCA_903867275.1). Lineage (GTDB taxonomy): Bacteria > Planctomycetota > Phycisphaerae > Phycisphaerales > SM1A02 > SYAC01. Next base: position 873 of record CAIPQY010000151.1, read on the forward strand.
GTGATGCGTGGATCGTTGCCGGCGTCGCCGCACCCGGTGGGGCTGAAGGCAAGCAGGGCCACGACGAGCGGGAGGAACGGTCGCATGCGCCGGATCCTAGGCGGTTGGCGGGGTCACGCGCACGCGTCCAAACCCCGCGATGCGCAGCATGGCGGGCAGCAGCCACACGCTGCTTGCAAGGCAGCACAGGCTCGCGAGGGCCATCAGCTGGCCAAGGCTTCGCAGCCCGCGGTGCTGGGCGAACATCAGCATGCCGAAGCCGATCGTGGTGGTGAGCGCGGTCACGATCACCGCGCGACGCGTGCTGCCGAACCCCACCTGCAGTCCGCCGTCCACGGCACGGTGCGTGACATGGATGCAGCTGTCCACGGCCAGGCCGATCATGATGGGAATGGCGAAGAAGTTGGCCAGGTTGAAGGGGATCTGCAGCAGGCCCATCAGGCCCATCGTCCAGGCCAGCCCCATCAGCAGGCTGGCAAGCGACAGTGCCGCCAGCTTCCAGGAACGGAAGTCGAGCAGCAGCAGCAGCGCCACGAACGCCAGCGCAAGCAGGCCCTGCTCGAAGAAGGATCGACGCATCAGGATGATCGATTCGCTCACCGTGATCGGCACGCCTGTCACCTCCGGATCCACGCGGCGGATGGCCTGCACGAATCGCGTCATGGCGTCCGATTCCCACACGTCCTCGGCCGGATGCAGGATCACGGCGCACTGTCCGCTGGCGCTGGTGAAGGTGTCGCGAACCGCGTCCGGAAGCGCCTCGCGCACCGATGCGCGCGCGCCGCGTCCCGTCATCTCCGCCGCCATGCCGGCGCGTTCGGCGGCCGCCTCCGTTGCACGAACCATGGCGTCGGGCTGCGTGCGAAGCGCCTCGTTCAGCCGGTGCAGCGCGTCGCGCAGGGTCTCGATCAGCTGCGTGTCCGCCTTCGGTGCGCCCGCAAGGCCGGCCATGTTCGCCAGATCGCCGAAGGCGCGCGCCGCGCGATCCGCCGACTCGGGCGTGGCGATCTGGCGCTGCGATGCGGGGCTCGTCAGGGCGGACGCGCCGATCTCGCTGCGCAGGGTCGCGCGCTCGGGCGTGTCGACCTGCACCACATCGAGCACGCTTCGCACGCGCCCGATCAGCGGTTCGGTCCTGGCGCGCTCGATCATGGGAGGAATGTCCGCCATCGACGCCACCGTGCAGGCGCCGAACCACGTCGCGTTGCCACCCTCCGCCTGGAGCCGACGCTGCCATGACACGCTCGTCAATCCATCGGCCTGCAGTCGCAGCAGGTTGCTCTCGAACGACACGTCGCGCGCGCCAATCCAGCATCCGGCCGCGGCCAGCGCCAGCGACACCACCAGCAGCACCACGTGTCGTGGTGCCGCGCGCCCATCGAAGCGATCCATGCGCCCATCGAGCGGTTCCTCGAAGAATCCGCGACGCAGCGGCTGTCGGCGCGCGCCGCCATCGAGCAGCAGCAGCAGGGCGGGCAGCGCGAACGCCATGGTGACGGCGCACAGCAGCAGCCCCACGCCGCTGATCAGGCCCAGTTCCCGCAGCCCCTGCATGGGCGCCACCATGGCGATCAGGAAGGTTCCGCTGCTCGTGGCCGCGCCGGCCAGCATGCTTGGCACGGCGCGGCGAACCATGTGCCGCACGCTGGCCGTGGGTCCAAGATGACGCAGGCCCTCCAGATACCGGGCGATCATGTGGATGCCGTAATCAAGCCCCACGCCCACCAGCACCAGCATGAACACCACGCTCAGCAGGTTGAGTCGACCCACGAGCAGCGTGGCGGCACCGTACGTGAGCGCCGATCCGGCCAGGAACGTGAGCACCGCCAGCAGCGGCCGTTTCACGCCGCGAAACACGAACATGAACAGCGCAGCGCACATCGCCAGTGCGGCGATGCTGGCGATGTTCATGTCGTCGTTGGTGGTGGACATCTCGTCCGCCTGCAGCACGGGTCGTCCGGTCAGGCCGATGTCGACCGTCGGGTGTGCCCGGCCCACGCGCGCCATCACGTCGCGCATCTGCTGCAGCGGCCGCTCGATCACGCTGAGCGTGTCGTAGCTCTTCACCGGCATCACCAGGATGAGTCGAAGGTGACCGCCGTCCGCCAGCAGCCATTCGTCGTTGCGCGGCGTGGCCAGGCTCTCGGCCGCATCCGGCATGCCGCCCAGCGCGCATCGGGCCAGCAGGAAGGCCTGCGCCGCCAGTTCGCGGCGCGCCGCATCCGGCATGTCGCCGCCTTCCTTCAACAGGCGCTCTACGCGCTCGGCGCTCGCCTTCAGCAGGCCACCGCCACCCGGGCGAGAGGCCAGTTCCGGCAGCGCGCCCCGTGCCAGATGCAGTTCACGCAGCGTGGCGTCAGACATGGCCCACGTGCTCACGCGGAACTGCTCGGCTGCATCCACGAAGCCCATCACGCCAGGCACGTCCGGCACCGCGCGCAGGCCATCCACCAGTTCGCGCACCGCGGCGTCGGCCTCGCGCTCGTGTCCCTTTGGATCCACCACCACCAGCAGGTATTCCAGATCGCCGAAGTTGCGCTGGAACGCGCGGTACCCCTCCATGAAGGGCTGCTGGTCCCCGATCAGCGAATTGGTGTCCGCATCCAGTCGCAGGTGTTTCCAGCTCAGCAGCGCGCACACCGTCGCGATCAGCGCCGTCGTGAGCACGATGGTGGCCGGACGGCGAGACACCCACGCCACCAGACGATCCATCGCCCGGCGACGCATGCTGCCGGCGGTGCTCACGCCTGATTCGCCCAGTGCGCCGTGCGCAGGTCGAAGGCGCGTCCCTCGGCGACCACGGCGACAGGCCGGCCATGCGCGGTCCATCCATCGAAGGGACAGTTGCGGCTGCGGCTGCGGAAGGTGGATGCGTCGATCTTCCACTCGGCGCGGGGATCGATCACGCTGACGTCGGCGGGACCACCTTCAAACAGTCGTCCAAAGCCCTGCTCGAGCAGGCCAAGCAATCGAGCGGGGCCCACGGTCATGCGTTCGATCACCGCGGGCCACTGCATGGCGCCGCTCTTCACCAGCGCCAGACCGTACATGCCCACCGCGCTCTCGAGTCCGATGCAGCCGAAGGGCGCCGAGGCGAAGTCGCGGCCCTTCTCGCTGGCGGTGTGTGGCGCATGATCGGTGGCCAGCACGCTGATGGTGCCATCCACAACCGCATCGCGCAGCGCGCGCGCATCGTCGGCGGTGCGCAGCGGCGGATTCACCTTGGCGATCGTGTTCCAGCCTTCGCACGCGGCGTCGGTCAGCAACAGGTGATGCGGACTGGCCTCGCCGCTCACCGGCTGTCCGGCGGCGCGGGCGCGGCGCAGGATCTCCACGCTGCCAGCGCTCGAGAGGTGCTGCGCGTGGTAGCGGCAGCCGATCGACGCGTTCAGTCGCACGTCGCGCTCGAACATCAGTTCTTCCGCGACGGCCGGCCATCCACCAAGCCCCAGCTTCGCGGCCAGCGGTCCCTCGTTCATCACCGCCTCGTGCGTGAGCGTTGGTTCCTGGCAGTGCTGGAAGAAGGGGCGGTCGATCGAGCGGCAGGTTTCCAGCACGCGCCGCATCATGGCCGCGCTGGCGATGCCGTCGCCATCATCACTGAAGGCCACGGCGCCGGCCTTGGTCATGGCGCCCATCGGGGCCAGGCGTTCGCCCGCGCGGCCCACCGTGGCCGCGCCCACCACGCGCACGCGCGCCAGTTTCGCTTCACCGGCCTTCAGGCGCACGAAGTCGACCAGGCTTGGCAGGTCGAGCGCTGGCTGCGTGTTGGGCATGCACGCCACCATGCTGAAGCCGCCCGCGATCGCGCTCTCGGCGCCGGTGCGGATGGTCTCCTTGCGTTCGCCGCCCGGTTCGCGCAGGTGCACATGCGGGTCGATCAGCCCGGGACAGACGATGCAGCCTTCGGCGTCGATCACGCGGGCGCCGCTGGTCGCGATGGGCGTGGCGCTGATCTGCATCACGCGCTGGCCCTGGATCAGGACGTCGCCCGTCGCGTCGAAGGCACGCACCGGGTCGATCACGCGCCCGCCACGAATCAGGATGGTTGTCTCGGTGGCCACGCGGCCGATGGTAACGCCGCAAA
>CAIPQY010000152.1 GCA_903867275.1 uncultured bacterium
CGCGAGACACGCCCCAGGATCTCGTGCCCCGGCACCACCGGGAACACCGACCCGCCCCATTCATTTCGCGCGGTGTGCAGGTCGCTGTGGCACACGCCGCAGTACAGGATGTCGATCTCCACATCGGTGGCCAGCGGCGCGCGGCGCTCGATGGTGTGCGGGGCGAGCGGACTGGTGGCGGACTGTGCTGCGTAGCTCTTGGTGGGCATTGATCATCCTTTGGGCGAGGCCCATTCCGGCAAGGCAAACACCCAGAATTGGGTGGTTTCGTCGGCCTTCATGTCATTGTCGCTGGCCACCACGAGCGTGTGGCGGCCGTCGGGCAGTGTCGGACCGAAGCAAAGGCCCTCGATCTTCTCCGGCATGCGCGTGATCCCGGTCGAGGGATCGGCGAGGTCGACCAGCATGCGCTTCGACACCGGGTTGGTGCCCTCCGGCAGTGCATCCGGTGGCAGCGCCGCCACGCTCGACACGTCGGTGGCCTGCGATGCATCGATCAGGTAGATGCGGCGGAACTTGGCGGCGGGGCCGTCGCGCTCGATGGTGAGGAAGCGGTTCTCGTCGAGCGCCAGCAGCTCGCATGTGCCGCTGGCAGGGCTTTCCAGCGGGTACACCAACTGCTTCATCGCCGACGCGCCGGGCGTGGCACCCAGGCACAGCATGCGGATGTTGCGGCCCACGCGCTTGCCCTTGGCGTTCAGCGCGCCATCCTGCAGCAGCGGACTCTGCAGCAGCGTCCACGCCGTGCCTGAGGGCGTGATGGCCATGCCTTCGAAGCCCTTGTTGGGCTGGCGACCGGAACCGTTGGCGGGCGGCAGCTCCGCGGGCTCGTCGGGGCCCGGGTGCTGGCAGCGGAAGGCCTGCGGCACGGGCCACGCGCGCACGAAGGCGCCATGCGGATCGAATTCGATCACGCCCGGCATGTACTCATCGGAGATGAGCACGTTGCCCGACGGCAGTCGGCGGATGGCCTCGGGGTCGAGTCGGTTTGAAACCGTCTCGCCGCTCGTGTCCTTGAAGGTGCCGAGTTCGGATGAGATGCCGATGAAGGGCTTGCCATCGGGGCGCCTCAGCATCTCGGTCGCATCCAGCGCAACGCTCACCGCTTCGGGCGCAGCGGGATCCACGCGCAGCGTCAGTCGCTGGAACCGGCAGTGGAAGGGCGCGGCACCGTCGGCTGGCCCGCGATCGTTCACGGCGAGCAGATGGGCGCCACCAGGAAAGGTGTCCACGCAGTCGAGCCCCGAACCGATGCTGCCGACGCGAGCGTGGGGGAAGCCGGGATGCACCTCTCCGGCGAGACCGCTGTGGTCCATGGTGCTGGAGGGGATCGAGGTGCTGCCGATCAGCGTCGCCACCGAGCCGGTCGCGGGCTTGTCGCCGTCGAGTGCCGAAGCCAGCGCCGTGGTGAGCAGAATCGCGATGGATGCGACGGGGAGCATCGGTCGGGAAAGGTATCCGAAGCTGTTCGGGGCCTTGGAAACGCGCACCAACGGCGAATGCGGGATGCGAGTAGACTCTTCCCCTCGCCCTTCGGGCGCGGCTGGCTGCGGGGTGTAGCTCAGCTTGGTAGAGCGCTTGGTTCGGGACCAAGAGGCCGCAGGTTCAAATCCTGTCACCCCGACTCCGTCACTTGAAAGCCGAAGGCAGACGCCTTCGGCTTTCTCGCTTTTGGATCTGTCGCTTCCGACGGCATCCGCCACCACGGCTGCTTCGCGTCAGGCGCGATTCTGCTGACTGCACCAGGCGCGCCAGCATGCACGCACCGCGGCGTGGAATCGCGCCGCGTAGCCCGGCGCGTCCATCAACGGCGAGGCGGCCATCTCGGCGCGCAGCGAGGTGCGGAGGGTGGCGAGTCGTTCGCGATCCTGTGCCAAGGACGCCGCGATGCGCACGAACGCATCCGCGTCGCTTGCCACCAGCTCCGGGTGTCCGGCCGCATGCAGCAGGCTGGCCGACACGCGCGCGGCGTGTCGATCGCCGAGCGTGGTGATCACGGGCACGCCCATCCACAGCGCCTCGCAGGTGGTGGTGGTTCCGTTGTAGGGCACGGTGTCCAGCGCCACGTGCACGCGGTTGTACAGGCGCAGGTGCTCGTCGCGGGTCTTGGTGTACGCCACCAGTTCCAGGCGATCGGGCGCGATGCCCGCAGCCGCGAAGCGCTCCAGGATCACCTTGCGTCCGGTGGAATCGGTGAGCGACTGCGCCTTCATGAGCAGGCGCGAGCCCGGCACGGCCTGCAGCACGCGCGCCCACAGTTCCACCGAGCGCGCGCCGATCTTGGTGGCGTTGTTGAAGCTGCCGAAGGTGATCGGCTGCGACGCGTCGGGCATGGCGGGCTCGGGTGCGTCGGTGGGGGCCGTGTAGCACAGGAAGCACGGGTCGATGCGCAGCAGTTGCTCGGTGCAGAAGCGCTCGCTGCCCGGTGGATCGGTGATCGCGTCGACCAACCGCCATTCGATGGCTGGCACGCCGGTGGTGTTGGGATACCCGATCGCCGAGATGATCACGGGGGCGGGCCTCTCGATCAGCGCCAGCAGCCGCGGTTCGCCCGAGTGGCCGCCAAGCTCGAGCAGCACGTCGATGTTTCGGCTGCGGATCAGCGCGTCGATGGCGGGGTGCGGCATGTGTCCGCAGTCGTGCCAGGCGGCCGCGTGGCCGCGAAGGCGCTTGCTGGTGGCGTCGAACGACTGTGGCGCGCTGTTGGAGAAGATCTCGAACGACACGCGCGGATCGGCGTGCCGCAGGAAGGGTTCCACGAAGAAGGAGACCGAGTGGTCGCGCATGTCGCCCGAGAGCAGTCCGACACGGATCGGCCGTTCGGGGTCGGGATCGGTCTTGGCGGGGCGCACCGGTGGTCCGACCACGCGTGCGTATTCGCGGTGCGCCTGCGCGATGGCCTCCGGCGTGGCGTCGGTGTAGTTCATCGCCAGCAGCATCATGGAGCGAAGCTTGGGTTCGTTCGGATTCGCGTCCACGCCCACCTTTGCAGCCTGGTAGGCCTCCTCGGTCATGCCGGCGCGGGTGTAGGCGTAGCTCAGGTTGCCGGAGGAGGCGGCCAGCGTTGGATCGAGCTGCATGGCGCGGCGACCGGCCTCGATCGCCTTGTCCGTGGCATCCACTTCCACGTAGGCCACCGCCAGCGCCAGATGAGGTCCGATGTTGTCGGGTTCGGACGCGCGCAGGCGCTCGAGTTCGACGATGCCTTCCTTCACGCGGCGCGCATCGATGAGCGCGTTGGCCAGGTTGTAGCGATGCAGTCCAGACGCAGGCTGCATCGCCAGCAGTCGCGAGAACTGCTGCACCGCCAGATCGAATTGACCGGCGGTGGAAAGCAGTTCGCCCAGCAGCACCATCGCCTCGATGTCCTTCGGTCGGATCTTCAGGTGCAGGCGCACGGCGGCCAGTGCGGCGTCCACGCGGCCGGCCGCGACCTCGCGTTGCGCGCGGTCGTGGATCGAGTCAGCCAAGGCGCGCCGCTCCGGCAGCGTGTGGGCGCGAGGTGCCGAACACGCGGAGCCACTGCACGCTGGCGCGCTTGGGGCGCCTCTTCGACTTGCGGCTGTCCAGCCACTTGTGCACGATCCACAGGCCGATCACCACGGCCAGCGTCACGGCCACGGCCACCATGATCTGGTGGAACATGCTCGTCACGCCCGCCTTGGCCGCTGCATGAAAGGCCAGCCAGCCGATCATCATCTGCAGCGGGGCGGTCACGAGCACGCAGGTGCCTTCCACCAGCAGCAGCTTCCACCAGGCCATGTGCAGCACGCCGCACATGGTGATCACGGGTGTGCGGGTGCCCGGAATGAAGCGCGCCGCAAGCAGCACCCAGGCGCCTCGCTGGTCGATCTGCCACTTGATCTCGAGCAGGCGCCGTGGATGGAAGAGCCGCTTGAAGAACTTGGTGTGCATCACGCGGGTGCCGAAGGTGCGGCACATCCAGAACCAGCCCGCATCACCGAGCACGATGCCCAGATACGCCGCGAGCGCGAACTCGCCGAACGTGCGCCAGTCGTTCGCCGCCAGCCAGCCCGCCGGGATCAGGATCAGGTCCTCGCTCAGGTGCAGGCCCACGCCGCTCAC
>CAIPQY010000153.1 GCA_903867275.1 uncultured bacterium
CGACTTGCCGCTTGCCTGCCGGCGCACGGTCCGAAGTGCCTGCATGAGCGGAAGACCCGCCTCCACGGCCGTGGCCAGTCCGCGAATCAGGTTGGCCAGGTCCGCCTTCTTCATGGTGGGGCGATCGGTGGCGCCGAACCGCAGCCATGCAGGCATCGGCTGCTTCGATTCGGGCGCCGATGCCGCTTCGGCGCGGCGCGTCGGCGCATCGGTCGCCGAGTCATCGCTCTCGAGGCGCAGCGGCGTGAGGCCTCGCGACAGCACCATTCGCATGGCCGTGCCGCGGTCCGGAGCGGTCACGGTTCCGCTGTTCGAGCCGCCGCCGCGATCCAGCCCCTCGTAGCGCCAGTTCGCCATGCGTCAGCCCTCGTCCACGTCCTGCGTGGCGCGCATCACTTCCTCGATCGTGGTTTCGCCACGCTGCGCCTTGGCCATGCCATCGTCACGCATGGTGGTGAAGTCGGCGTCCACCAGCTGCTTCAGTTCGGTCACGCCCTGGCCCTCGGCGATGGCGGCGCGCAGATGTGGATTGATGCGGGCCAACTCGAAGAATCCCAGACGGCCTCGGAATCCGCTGCCGGAGCAGGTTTCGCAGCCAGCGCCGATGGTGACCATGCCGCCGAAGCGCTCCACTTCGCTCGGGGCGATGCGCACGCGCTGGTCGTCGGTCATCGGCACCTTCTTCGCGCACATGCGGCAGATGCGGCGGCCCAGGCGCTGCGCCAGCAATCCTTCCAGCACGCTGGCCACCAGGAAGCTCTCGGCACCCATGTCCACCAGGCGGCCGATGCTGCTGAGCGCGTCGTTGGTATGCAGCGTGCTGAGGATCAAGTGGCCCGTGAGCGCGCTGCGGATGGCGATGTCCACCGTTTCGGCATCGCGGATTTCGCCCACCAGGATCACGTCCGGGTCCTGTCGGAGGATGCTGCGAAGGCCGCTGGCGAAGGTGAGGCCGCGCTTCGGGTTCACGGGAATCTGGTTGATGCCCGCCAGCTCGTACTCGACGGGATCCTCGATGGTGATGATCTTCTTGCGCGGGTCGTACAGCTTGCTCAGCGCGGCGTACAGCGTGGTCGTCTTGCCGCTGCCGGTGGGACCCGTGACCAGGACCAGGCCGTGCGGCTTGGCGATCAGCTTGTCCATCATGCCCACGTGCTTCTCGCCCATGCCAAGGCTGCGAAGGTCGAGCGGCAGCGCACTCTTGTCCAGGATTCGCATCACCACGCTCTCGCCGTAGATGGTGGGCACGGTGCTCACGCGGAGGTCCACCTTGCGACCTTCGTAGCGCAGGGAGATGTGACCGTCCTGCGGCACATAGCGCTCGGCGATGTTCATCTGCGACATGATCTTGATGCGGCCGATGATCGCGGGCTGCAGGTGCTTGGGCGGGCTGGGCTGCTCGATCAGCACGCCGTCCACGCGGTACTTCACCTTCAGTTCGCCCTCGAAGGGCTCGATGTGGATGTCGCTGGTGCGCTTCTGGATGGCCTCGAGGATCACCAGGTTCACCAGGTTCACCAGCGTCGGCTGTTCCGCCATGCGGTGCACGTCGTCGGCCTCGATCGCATCGAGATTGTGCTCCGAGTCGGTGCTGGCCAGTTCGCCATCGCTCGCCAGACTCTCTGCCATGCGCGCGGCCGTCACGCCATAGGCGCCGCGCATCAACTCGCCGAAGGCTTCCGGCGCAACACCCACGCGCACGAGCGGCATGCGCGCCACGGCGCCGGCTTCGTCGATGGCGTGCAGATCGAACGGATCCGCCAGCGCGATGCGCAGTCGGCCACCTTCGGCGGACAGGGGCACCACCCGCAGTCGAACCGCCACATCCGCGGGAATCAGTCGCACCGCATGCGCCTCGGTTGGCACCGGCTTCTCCAACCATTCGAAGCCGATCGCCTCGCAGCGTTCGCGCGGTGAGGCAGCAGCCGCGGCTCGCAGCAGCGACTCCACGGTGGTGCGAGGCGCCGATGCGCCGCTCACTGCATCCTCAGGCATGTCGGGCACGGTCGATCAATCGACCGTCTCCTTGCGCGCAGGCTTGTCGTCCTCGGCGCCCTTCGCAGCGCCAGCCTTGCCTGCGGCATCGCCCTTGCCACCCGGCTTCCGGGCGCCTTCCAGCAGCGCCGGATCGGTCTGAGATGGCGGGGGACGCAGGCCTGGAACGCCGGCGGCCATCTTGTCCTTCTGTTCCTGGGTCAGCAGCGCCATCACGCCCTCGCGGGTCTCCTGCACGAGGCGGTTCTTCTCGTTGCGAAGCGGCACCATCGCCTCGATCGGGGGCTGTTCCGCCGTCTTGCCCTGCTTGGCGGCAAGGCGCGCCTGCGCGACCTTGGTCGAGCGAGCCGGCTTGTTTGGCTCATCGGCACGCATGGTCGCCAGCATCTTCTCGCGAAGGCCTGCCAGCTCGCCTTCCCACTTGGCCTTGGCGGC
>CAIPQY010000154.1 GCA_903867275.1 uncultured bacterium
CAAGTCAGACCGACACAGGATGGGTGGGCCTGAGCGCACCCGCGACCGTGACCGCAAGCAAGGGCACCAGCAGCACGGCGGTGAACCTGTCGTGGACTGCGGTGCGTGGCGCGACGGGCTACACGGTGTATCGCGCGACCGGACAGGTGGCTGGCACCGAGCTTGCCTCGCCCACCGGCACCTCCTACGTGGATCAGACGGCCGAACCCGGCGCGTACTACACCTACACCGTCGCAGCCAACAGCGCGTTGGGCGCCTCCAGCACCAAGGGCGACACCGGCTGGCGCATGCTGAGCGCGCCAACCAGCGTCAGCGCCACCGATGGAACCGACACGAGCAGCGTGACGATCACCTGGGCAGCGCCGGCCGGTGCCACGCGCTACTCCATCTACCGCGCCGAAGGCACCGCCACCGCAGTGCTGATCGGCAGCACGCTCGCACCGGTCGTGTCGTTCACCGACACCAGCGCTGCAGCGGCCAAGCTGTACACCTACTCGGTCAGCGCATGGGGAAGCACGGGTGCAGGCGAAAGCGCCCGCAGCGTGAGCAACCCGGGCTGGCGCGGCATGGTGCCCCCCGTGGGCGTGAGCGCAAGTGATGGCACCAGCACCTCGCAGGTCACGCTGAGCTGGAACGCGACCATCGGCGCGGTGAGCTACAAGGTGTATCGCGGCGCAACACTCATCGGCACCACGAGTGGCCGCGCGATCGCCGACATCTCGGCCACGCCTGGAACCGTGTTCGCCTACTCCGTGATCGCCGTCGGCCCCACCGGCACGGGTGAAAGCGCCCGAAGCGGTACCGACAACGGGTGGCGCAATCTCTCCGCACCCACGGGCCTGCTGGCCACCAAGAATCTCGCCACGAAGATTCAGGTGCGGTGGAACAGCGTGAGCAGTGCAACCGGCTACTCGGTGTACCGCGGCACTTCGGCGTCGTCGATGGCGTTCCTGGCCATCGCGCCAGGTGCGACCTATGACGACACGACGGCGGTGGCAGGCACCACCTACTACTACGCGGTGAGCACCCGCAGCGGCGGCGGCGACAGCGTGCGCAGCACCTCCACCACCGGCTTGCGCGTGGCCAGTCTGCTGGGCGGCAACGATCCCAAGCCGGGTGACGCGGGCGCTGGCGACGGCGCTGCGCCAAGCACCACCGCTCCCACCGAAGAGACCGAGGAGCCGGCTCCGATGGGCGTGGAGCGTTACCTGCAGGTGGTGGCGGTGACCAAGGATGCGGCCGTTGCGTGCGCGCCCTTCACCACGCAGGCCCCCGAAGTGCCCGCCGACGCGAGCCAGGCCGAGGACGGCACCGAAACCCCGTCGGCGCAGCCACCTGAGGAACCGAGCTTCATCGATCTGGACCAGAACGGCGAGGCCGATCTGTGCCAGCTGCGACGTGGCGATCTGGATCTGGACGGCACCATCAACGAAAGCGATCTGGCCCTGCTGCTGACCATGCTGGGCGAGGCGCCGGTGATGGGCTTCGGCGACCTGAACGACGACGGCGTGATCGATTCCACGGACGTGGCCGAACTCACCGCGCGACAGGTGCCTGCGGAACCCGTCACGCGCTGATCGCGTTGCGCGAGCGTTGACCTTTGTTCAGCCGCGTGCCAAGCGCACGGCGTGCCACAGCTTCTTGCCACGCTTCAGCAGCGCAACTTCGCCATGCAGCAGGTGCGCGGTCTGCAGGCGACCCTCGGCGGCGGCCTTCTCGCCGTTCACGCTGACGGCCCCAGCGGCCAGGAACTCGCGCGCCTCGCGCTTGCTTGAAGCGAGCGAGGTGGTGGGAAGCAGGTCGAGCAGCGGCACGCCCTCGCCGGCCAGTTGCGCGGCGGGAACCTCGGTGGTGGGCAGGTCGGTGATCACATCCTTCAGCAGCGAAGCACTCAGGCTGCGTACATCGCCGCTGAACAGCGCGGTGGCGGCGGCCTTGGCGTGCGCGGTTTCGGTTGCGCCATGCACCATGTCGGTCACGGCATCGGCCAGCGCACGCTGCGCGGCGCGCTCCTGCGGCGCGGTCTTGTGCTGCGCCTCCAGGGCCTCGATCTGCTCGCGATCCATGAAGGTGAACCAGCGCAGCAGCTGACCCACCTGGTCGTCGGCGGCGTTCAGGAAGAACTGGTGGAAGCGGTACGGGCTGGTCTTCTCGGCGCTCAGCCACACGTTGCCCGACTCGCTCTTGCCGAACTTGGTGCCGTCGCTCTTCAGCAGCAGCGGCGCGGTGGCGCCGAAGGCATGCGCGCCGGTGACGCGGCGGATCAGGTCCACGCCGCTCACGATGTTGCCGAACTGGTCGCTGCCGCCCACCTGCAGCGTGCAGCCCGAGGCGCGGTGCAGGTGCAGGAAGTCGTAGGCCTGCAGGATCATGTAGCTGAACTCGGTGTAGCTGATGCCCTGCTCGCGGCCTTCCAGTCGGCTGGACACGCTGTCGCGCGCGATCATCTGGTTCACGCTGAAGTGCTTGCCAACGTCGCGCAGCATGTCGATGTAGCCGAGGCCGCCCAGCCAGTCGGCGTTGTTCACGATGCGCGCGGCGTTCGAACCGGTGAAGTCGAGCAGCCGCTGCATCTGCGCCTTCTGTCCGTTCAGGTTGTGCTGCACGCGGTCGGCGTCGAGCAGCGTGCGCTCGCTGGCCTTGCCGCTTGGGTCGCCGATCATGCCGGTGGCGCCGCCCACCACCGCGATCGGGGTGTGGCCGCAGCGCTGCAGTCGCGCCAGCAGCACCACACTGACAAGGTTGCCCACGGTCAGGCTGTCGGCGGTGGGATCGAAGCCGCAGTAGCCCGTGCGGCTGCCGCTGGCCAGATGCGCCGCGAGTCCGTCCGTGGCCTGGTGCAGCATGCCGCGCCAGGCCAGTTCGCCGAGGTAGTCACCGTGGGGCATGGTCCGAAGTCTATCGGTCATGCATGCGGAGGCCCTGCAGCCTCACTTCGCCATCGCCGCGCTCTTGCTCTGGATCTTGGCCAGCATCTCGTTCCAGCTCTTCACGAAGCTGGCCGCGCCTTCCTGCTGCAGCTCGAGCGCGCAGGCATCCACGCCGCAACCCACCTTCTCCATGGCGGCCAGCGTGGCCGGGCCATTGCCGCCGTCGGTGCGCAGCAGACCTTCCATCTTGCCGTGGTCGAAGAACGCGTGCAGCGTCTCCTCGGGCATGGTGTTCACGGTGCGCGCCGCCGCCAGCGCGGTGACGTACATGCTGTCGGGAAGGCTGGGATCCTTGGTGCTGGTGCTGGCCATCAGCAGGCGCTGCGGACGCGCGCCCTTGTCCTGCAGGGCCAGGAAGCGGTCGCTTGCGTACACCTGCGCGTAGGCCTGGTAGCAGCACTCGCCGATGGCGATGCCGGACTTGTTCTTCAGCGCATCAGGCACCTTGGGGTTCACCTTCTTCTCCCAGCGGCTGATGAACACGCTGGCCACGCTCTCCACGCGCAGGCTCTTGCCTTCCTTGGCGCGACGCTCGAGGCCCTTCAGGTAGGCGTCGGCGGCGGCCAGATACTGCTTGGGGCTGAACAGCAGCGTCACGTTCACGCTGATGCCGCGGTAGGTGAGTTCCTCGATGGCGGGCAGACCCTCGGGCGTGCCGGGCACCTTGATGAACAGGTTGGGGCGGTTCGCCTTGGCGTGCAGCGCCACGGCCTGCTCGATGGTGGTCTTGGTGTCGCTGGCCAGCAGCGGGCTCACCTCAAGGCTCACCCAGCCGTCGATGCCGCCGGTGCGCTCGTGCACACCCTTGAAGGCGTCGGCCGCCTTGGTGAGGTCGGTGATGGCCAGCTCGAAGAACAGCTTCTCGCCGTCGATGCCCTTGGCCAGCAGCTCGTTGATCTGCGGGTCGTAGTCGTTGCTGCCGGTGATGGCCTTCTCGAAGATGGTGGGGTTGCTGGTCAGGCCCACCACGCTCCAGTTGTGGATGTACTCGGCCAGCTTGCCGGTGGCCAGCATGCTGCGGGTGATGTTGTCGACCCAGATGCTCTGGCCGGCGATGGAAAGAAGGCTGGTGGCGCGTGGATTCGACATGGTGGTGGCTCCTTGGTTGAAGCGGCGATGCTAGCGAACTTTGCGCCGCCACTGCAAAGGTTGCGTTCACGCGAAGTCGCCCGCGGCGGCGTAGATTCCCGACCATGAGCACCGCCACCACCGCCCCGTCGATCGCCCCCGTCACCCCCGTGGACACGCGCCCCGAATGGAAGGCGCTGGTGGCCCACGCCGACAAGGTGAAGCCCCTGCACATCCGCCAGCTGTTCCGCGACGACGCCACGCGCGCGCAGGATCTGGCCGTCAACGCGATGGACATCCACTTCGACTTCAGCAAGCAGCGCGTGACGCGCGAGACGCTGCAGTTGCTGGTGTCGCTGGCCAAGGCCTGCGGCGTGGAGGCGAAGCGCGACGCCATGTTCCGCGGCGACAAGATCAACGTGGCCGAGGGCCGCGCGGTGCTGCACGTGGCCCTGCGCGCCCCCAAGGGCACCGTGATCAAGGTGGACGGCAAGGACGTGGTGCCCGACGTGCACGCGGTGCTGGACGCCATGAGCGCCTTCGCCAACAAGATCCGAAGCGGCGAGTGGAAGGGCCACACCGGCAAGCGCATCAAGACCGTGATCAACATCGGCATCGGTGGCAGCGATCTGGGCCCGGCCATGGCGTGGGACGCGCTGCGCGTGTGGGCGCAGCCCGGCCTGGAGTGCCGCTACGTGAGCAACGTGGACGAGAACGACTTCTACGAGAAGACGAAGGACCTGGACGCCGCCGAGACGATGTTCGTGATCAGCAGCAAGACCTTCACCACGCTCGAGACCATGACCAACGCGCACACCGCGCGCGCGTGGAGCCTGAAGGGCCTGGGCGGCGACGAGAAGGCCGTGGCCAAGCACTTCGCCGCCGTCAGCACCGCGCTCGAGCAGGTGAAGAAGTTCGGCATCGACCCCGCCAACATGTTCGGCTTCTGGGATTGGGTGGGCGGTCGCTACAGCATGGACAGCGCCATCGGCCTCAGCAACATGATCGCCGTGGGCCCCGACGCCTTCCGCGACATGCTGGCCGGCTTCCATGACATGGACGAGCACTTCCGCACCACGCCGCTGGAGAAGAACCTGCCCGCGCTGATGGGTCTGCTGAACCTGTGGAACAACCAGTTCCTGGGCTGCGACACGCTGGCGGTGCTGCCCTACTGCCAGTATCTGGATCGCTTCAGCGCGTATCTGCAGCAGCTGGAGATGGAATCGAACGGCAAGCACGTGCAGCTGGATGGTCAGCATGTGCGCTGGCAGACCAGCCCGATCGTGTGGGGCCAGCCCGGCACCAACGGTCAGCACGCCTTCTATCAGATGATCCATCAGGGAACCAAGATCGTGCCCTGCGACTTCATCGCCTTCGCGGAGAGCCTGCACAACATCGGCACGCATCAGGACCTGCTCACCGCGAACGTGTTCGCGCAGGCCGAGGCGCTGGCCTTCGGCAAGACGCAGGCCGAGATCGAGGCCGAGGGCGTGCCCGCGTGGCTGGCGCCGCACAAGGTGATGGAAGGCAACCGCCCCAGCAACATGATCCTGGCGCGCAAGCTGAGCCCGCGCATGCTGGGCCGCCTGATCGCCTTCTACGAGCACAAGGTGTTCACCATGGGCGCCATCTGGGGCATCAACAGCTTCGATCAGTGGGGCGTGGAGCTGGGCAAGGTGCTGGCGCAGCGCATCATTCCAGAGCTGAGCGGCGCGAAGCCCGACCTGAAGCACGACGGCAGCACCAATGCGCTGATCAACCAGTATCGCGCGTGGCGCGGGCGGTAGGCGCACCCGCGATGGCGGTGGTCGGTGTGGGACCATGCCCAGGAGGCTTCAAAAGCCCCATGGGCGTCAGCTCACCCACAGCGCCGGTCGGCGGAACACGGCACGGGGGTGCAAATGAAAGGGCGGGAGCCGTCGATGGCTCCCGCCCATGGATGCATTCGGCATCAATCGTCAGTTCGTCGCGCGCACACGCTCAAACAACTTCATGTCCCGGCCATCGAGCCAGCCGTCGCCGTTCAGGTCGGCGGCCACCAGTTCGGACATTCCGAGCTGCACGAGTTCCCGCACGCTGATCGAGACGATCGGCGTTGCACCGACATCGCCAATGAAGGCCATGCACGGCGCGTCGCTCACTCGACCGAAGTTGGCGAGAATGATGTTGCCGTCCGCCGCGTCGACCAAGCCGTTTCCGTCGAGGTCAGCATGCACCACGCTGCCGCCGCAACTTCCAGTGCCCGCTGCCAGACCGTACCGCACCACGTAGGCGCCCCAATCGAGCACATCGATCACATCGTCGCGCACGTTGCCGGGACCCGAGATGTTGCCGAGTACCAACTTGATGTCTGCCGCCCACACGCATCCATCGATCGACATCGCGGCACGGGTCTTGAGGGAGTGCAGTGCATCCTCAACGATGACGCAGCTGTAACCGGGCAGGCCGCCAGGCAGTTGGAGGGACGCTTCAGCCGATCCCGCCGCATTCAAGGCAACCTCGACGGTTCGGTCCGCCCCCAGAGGGGCCGAGCCGTCACGCCCGGTGAAACTCAGGCTGACGCAGCGGGCCCAATCCGGCGCGTACGACGCGGCGCCGACACTTGCCAAGCGAATGCGCGCCGCGGTTTCACTGCTCACCGTCACATCCGTGGTCGCCGTCGCGACATTGCCACACAGGTCAGCGGCGGACCATGTGACTCGCGTCGCACCGCAAGGCCACGGATCGTTGAATGCACGACCGTCGCTGCGCGATCCAGTCACCGCCACCGAACCGACTGGCGCGCAGCCATCGGAAGCCGTTGGCTTGAGGAAACTGATTGTCGAACCACACGGAACGCCTGCGCAACTCAGGGTCCTGACTTCGTTGAGCAATCCACTGAAAACCGGCGGATTGCTGTCCACGATGAAGCGCTGCGAGTCCTCAAGCGCGGTGGGAATCACCGTCGACCCATTGCCATCGGTGAACATCGTCTGCAACGATGCCATGGAGAAGTACGTCACCGAAGTCCCGTCACCGGTGCACGACTCCGACTTCACACGGAAGTCGAGCTTGGCCACGTCGATCTCGGTCGGGGCACCGCCGAGCCGTACTTGCCAAGTCTCCGCGAACCCGATGCGACCCGACGGACTGGGCCCCATGCCACCCGAGAAGATGAGCGAGTCGCGCGAAGCGTCGTATGCCAAGCCGATGTAGCCGCGCGCAGGCCCGTCACTGGAGCACAATTGCCAGGAGCCGTTGCGGAACCGGTACGACTGGGGATATTCGACCTCGACGCAGCAGCTGGTTCCACCGTGAATCACCATCTCGTTGCGCCGCGTGTCATAGGCCATGCCGAAGACATAGCGCGCGGGGCCATTCGTGGCGATCTGCACCCAATTGGCGCCGTCCCAAGTCCAGGTATCTCCGCGGTTGTAGAAGTTGAAGCCACCGTGCAGCATGACCTTGCCCAGGCCTGCGTCCCATGCCATGCGGTGTGCGTAGCGGTTGCCGATCGGCCCGGAGGCGATGCGCGTCCACGCGTTGGTCACCGGGTTCCACTCACAGGTGTCCGCCATCAGAGAGGAGAGGTTGTAGCCACCGTGCACAACGAGACGATTGCGCTTCGCGTCGAACGCCATCGCGAAATCACCGCGCGCGGGAATCTGGCCGGTGTTGAGTTGGCTCCAGGCCGTGCCGTTCCAACTCCACAGATCATTGAGCACGCCACCGCTGCCGTAGCCGCCAAAGAGCAGGCAGCGACGCCCATTCGGGTCATACACCAGCGATCCCGCACCGCGCGCTGGCGGGCCTGACGCGCTCTTCATCTCCCACGACACGCCGTTCCACTCGTAGGTCTTGCCGTCCGACACGAGCACAGTACGGCTGCGCGATTCGTCGTACGCAATCTCGTATCCACCTGGTGCGGCCGTGGCCACGCGCTGCCAGACGGCCTCGCAGGGCGAAGCGGTGCTGCCGCCCGAGTACGGGCCGCTGCCAGGCTGCACGGAAGCCAGCACGATCGCAGTTCCTGCGGTCTGGTTGACCGAGTACGCGACATTGAATGGATCGGTCCCGGGGCGCACGCCGTCAAGACGCAGCAGATCCGGGTTCCACTTGACAAGGATCTGACCGGCCACGATCGGCGACGGTGCGTCCTTGAGGGTGACCTTCACCTCGACATCGCCGCCGAGAGGTGCGCAAGTGCTTGCCGAGGCGCGCATGGCGACGCGAGCGCCCGTTACCGTCGACAAACCGGAGGTCTCACCGTCACTCGACGTGGCCATGCCAGAGAAGGGCCAAGGTCCGGTCGTTGAAACCAGCCCATTGTGCGTGCCGACATCGCGCGGCCCGTCAGTGGCGACGACTGGCGCTTTGGCCCCTCGATCAGAGGCCTTCAATTGCGCGGCCGAACCGCCACCGCCCGGAGCAGGACTGAACGCGAGTGCCACCGAAGCAACGACGAAAGGCGCGGTCGCGCAGATCACGCCAACCCCACGAAAAGCGAAGCGCATCATTACAATTCTCCTGTTGCAAGATTCGATTTGCTGTCGCATGACGTACAAGAACGGCACCGACAGACCACCCGGAAGCCCCTCTGGCTTCTTTGAGCAGCAGCGCAGAGGTGCCCGCAGTATAGCCAAAGGATAGGAAGGCGATCAACCGTGCTCGCGAGGACTCTGAAGCGTTCCGCAGGCCGCCGCCTCACACCTCTTCGTAATCAAGATCCACGCCGTAGGTCTCGCGCAGACCAAGCAGCGCCACCATGGCCACGGCCATCACGATCGCGCCGGTGATGGCGGCGGCCTGCCACGGCGCACTGCCGCCCTGCCCCAGCAGCCGCTCAAGGCCCACCCACAGGCCGGCCGTGGCCGCGGCGCTCCATCGCACCAGATTGGGCGCGGTGGTGGCTGCGGTAGCGCGCACATTGGTGCCGAACTGCTCGGCGGCCGCTGTGGCGAACACCGCCCAGTAGCCGCAGCCAAGGCCCAGGCACCAGCACGCCACATAGAACCAGGTCTGCGAGCGCGCGCCGAAGAGGAAGTAGAACGCCATCGCCGCAACGGTGATCAGGTGGAAGGCGAGCACCGATCCGCGCCGACTCTTCAGCCACTGACTGAGCAGGCCGCTTGCAAGGTCGCCGATCGCGAGCCCCACGTAGCACCACATCACGGCGCGACCGGGGTCGGGCTTCTCGCTGGCCGGCAAGCCAAGACTGATGCCGATCACGTCGCCGTATTTCACCAGCGTGCCCACGGCGAACCAGATGGGCACCGCGATCAGCACCACGCACAGGTAGCGCACCAGCCGGCGCCGCGGCCACACCAGCATCCAGATCGCGCCGCGATGGCCGTGCGCGCGGATGTGATTCCACATGCCGCTCTCCACCACGCCCACGCGAAGCGCCAGCAGCGCAAGGCCAAGCCCGCCGCCAACCGCGAACGCCGCGCGCCAGGACATGAGCTGCGTCACGAAGTAGGCAACCACCGCTCCCAGAATGCCCACGCTGGCCACGATGGTGGTTGCGATGCCGCGCTTCTCACGGCTGGTGAGTTCGGCCACCAGCGTGATGCCCGCACCCAGTTCGCCCGCCAGGCCGATGCCGGCCAGGAACCGCAGCACCTCGTACTGGCGGATGGCCGTGCCCAGCCCGATCGCATGCAGAAAGCCAAGCGCCCCCGCCGCATCCACATCCGCCACGCAGGCGTTCAGCAGGTTCGCGATCGAATAGGTGAGGATGCTGCCGAACAGCACCGTGAGCCGACCGAGTCGGTCACCCAGCACGCCCCACAGGATGCCACCCACCATCAGACCGGTCATCTGCAGCGTGTTGTCCAGCCAGATGCCCCAATCCTTCAGCAGCGCGTCATGCTGCTCGGTGGGTGTCCTTGCAAGTTGCGCGCCCAGCACATCGCTCAGGCTCTTCTTGCGAAGCAGCGCGAACAGCAGCAGATCGAAGATGTCCACGAAGTAGCCGAGCGCGGCCACCACCACCGCCAGCGTGACCGAGGCGCGCGATGGCGAAGCGTCAGGGCGTTGCATTCGGCGTGGAGGGCGGCGTGGGCGGCGTTGCCGGCGGCGTGGCGCCCGCGCCGTTCGCGCGCAGGCCACCCGCCATGGCCAGTTCGTTCGAGAGCTCTTCCAGCAGGCCCTGCAACTGCGCGGCTGCTTCGGCATCGCTGCACGAACTGGTGCGCTGCTGGCCCCACACCGCCACTTCGCGCTGACCGTTCTCGCCGGGCACCTTCATGCTTCGAAGCAGAAGCACCATCACGCCCAGCGAGCGACGCGGCTGCTCCTTGCCCAACGACACGAACACCGCCATCTTGAAGGGGCTCTGCGCCGCGGGATTGATGCCAGCGGCCGTCATGGCCTTCTGGAGCGACTTCTCCAACGCGGCCTTTTCCATGCTCGCCAGTGCCGCGCCCGCCACCTGCACGTCGAGCGAGCTGCGGATGTCCTTGTTGCCGGCGAGCACCTTGGTCAGCTCCACCACGGGCAGAGCGCCGGGGTCGAGGTCGTTCGCCTTCATGCGATCCATGTCGGCGCGCATGGAGGTGATGGATGCGCGCGCCTCGTCACGCTCGGTGCGCACGCTGGCGGCGTCGCGACGGGCGGTGTCGAGCTGGTTCACGCTGTCGGCGGCCTGCGACTTGGCGGCCTGCACCTCGGCCTCGGCCTTCTTCACGCGCTGCGTGGCGTCGGCGGCGGCGGTTTCGGCGGACTGCACGCGCGCGGCGAGCGCGTTCAATTCGGCTGCCGCGGCGGCGCGCTCCTGCTCCTTGGCCTCCACGCGCGAACCCTGCAGCCACCACGCGGCACCACCCGAGATGGCCGCCGCGATGATGACGGCGATGGCGATCACCGGCCCCGACACCGTGCGCGGCAGATCGCTTGGCGTGCTGGCGGGTGTGGGCTGGTTCCAGGGTGATTGGGTCATGGGATTTGGCCGAAGCGACGATGCGCTCCGATACACTCGGAGCATAACGCGGAGCCGCCATTGTCTGGCGCGTCCCGCTCCCGGAGGCGCCATCCGCATGACCACACCGCCACCACCCCCGCCAGCCCCTCGCGACGGCATCGCGGACACGCACATCGATCTCGATGACGATGTGCTGGATCTCGGCGAGGATGTGCAGTTCGAAACCGCCGAGGTGGGTCTGGCCGAGCCGCACCCGATGGCCGCCAGCGACGTGACCGGCGATGCGCCCCGCCGCGACCGCGTGGTGGTGCTGGGGCGCACGCGCGCAGGCAAGACCATCTACCTGTCGCGTCTGTACGAGCAGTGCTGGAAGGGCGACGGCCCGCTGCGCATCGAGGCGCACGACGGCCGCACGCATCTGGCGCTGCTCAGCATCATCGAGGAGATGCAGGAGCGCCGGAACTGGCCGCCGGCCACCGAAGACAGCAGCTACCTGGACCTGAACATCAGCTGGCGCGGACAGAGCCTGACCATGGTGAGCCTGGACTATCCGGGCGAGGTGTTCCGCCGCGCCTTCGTGCAGCAGGTGTCCGATCAGGACACGCAGGAGCTGATCGAGCATGTGCGTCGCGCCGCCGCGGTGCTGGTGCTGATCGACCCCAGGGTGCTGGCCACGGGCCGCATGGGCGAGGCGGCCGACGACGACTTCGGCATGGTGCAGGCCATGCGCTACGTGCGCAGCCTTCCCGGCGGCATGCATGTGCCCATCACGCTGGTGCTGACCAAGATCGACGAGAACGCCGACCTGCTGCGCCACCACGGCAAGTTGCGCGGCTTCGCGGACAAGTTCTGCCGCAACCTGCTGCGCGTGGTGCCCGGCATGCGCGTGTTCGGCGTGTGCGCCGTGCGTTCGCGGCGCGACTCGCTTGGGCGCGTGGTGCCCGATCTTGATCGCCCGCCGCGCGGACTCACGGGCCCCATCGAATACTGCATGGAGCAGGTGATGTCGCAGCGGCTTGGCGAGGAGCGGCAGCGCGCCGTGGCCGCGCTGCAGGATCGCGCGCGTCGCGAGGAAGCCACCTCGGTGGTGGAAGAACGCACCAACGACCGCTTCTGGCTCACGGTGAACGCGCTGCTGCTGGCGGGCGTGGTGCTGGTGGGCCTGATCGCGTGGTTCGTGGTGAAGAGCGCCCGCTGATGCAGGCCCTGACGCACCTGTTCGGATCGACCGACGGCTACCGAACGCTGGCGCGTGCACCGGGCGTGAGCGATGCGGAAGACGCGGCGTTGGCGGCGCTGGGCTTCGGATCGCCGCGAACAAGCGAGGAGTTCGAGACGCTGGCCGCTTCGCCATGCATGGCGGGACGCCTGTTGCCAAGCGGTCGCTACGCCATCACGCGCCTGTTCGCGGGCCAACCCGATGTGGCCGGACGACAGACGGTTGAACGCCGCACGCTGGTGCTGTCGAACGAGACCTGGATGCACCTGGCCGGCTGCGACCTGTGGGCCACGCTGCTTGATGAACGGAACTGGAACCGCGAGGCCTTCGCCAACGGCGCGCCGATCTCGGTGCACGCCGCCACCAGCGATGATCTGCTTCCACGCGCCAGCGAGATTGAACAGCGCACCTTTGATGCGCTGCTGAGCGCGCATGAGGTTGGCCGCTGCGCCGCGTTGCCGATGGAGGCACGATTCAGCAAGGCCATCCTGCGTCTTCCGGCGCTTCTGCCGCCGGAGCAGAGCATGGCGCTTGGCTGGGGCATCGGCCTGTGGTCGGTGCCGACCGGCGTGTGGCTGGCCACGCTGCGCACGCCGTCGAATGGTCGAAGCAGTTTCGTGGCACCAACCGCCGGTGCATGGCGGCACCCTGATCGCATCGCGAGTCTGGGCAGCGATGCAGCGCCGCGCATGCCTCGCGCCGAGCGCATGACCGCTGCCTCGCCGCTGCAAGGTTGGAAGATGCCAAGCCTGATCGCGGGTGCCCTGCTTGTGTTGGCGGTGGTGGTGTGGTTGGCGATCAGCGGACTGATGCCTGCGCAGCGGACAGGCGCATCTTCCGCGACACCGAGCGCACCAGCACCCACGCCCGCGGTGCCGCAGCAACCATCGAATGCAAGTGGCGCCGTCAACACGCAGCCAACACCACAAACATCGGCGACGCCCGCACCCGCCCCCGCCATGCCGAGCGCGCCACCCGCGCAGCCAGCGGGCGATGCATTCAAGGGCGGAACCAGCGAAGCACCATCGTTCGGCTCGGGAGCGCCACCAGCGGAGCCGAACACGCAGCCACCCACAGCGCCTGCAACCCCGCAACCATCGTCACCCCCGGCGCAACCAGTCGCGCCGACACCCGCACCGACGCCTGCCCCAACACCTCCACCTGCCATCGCTCCGGCCCCTCAATCGCAGCCTGCGATGTGGGACACCCAGGTGAATCTGCTGCGTGACGCGATCGACCTTCGCGTGCGAGTTGATGAACTTGCCGCCACGCCCAGCCCCGATCAGGCCGCATGGCTTGGCGCGCTGGACA
>CAIPQY010000155.1 GCA_903867275.1 uncultured bacterium
CCAACAGCGAAATGCCTGATCGCTTATAGGACGTATCCAAATACTGGCTTGTAGTCACCCCGCCAAACAGGGATATTCCCCCGATGCGACACACCGCAACCACCGAAGCGTTGTCCGGACCCAAAGTTCAAGGCGTGCTCGTTGCCGAGCTCAGCAGCGAGTTTCAGAAGGCCGCCGAGCAGGTGGTGCCGTGGTTCGTGTCGCAGATGCCGCCGATGTATTTCCAGGACACGCCGCCGCACGCGGTGCATGCGCACCTGCGCGCGATCATCGCGGCCAAGGCCAGCGGCACGCCGCTCGACCTGACCATCCGCAGCGAGGATGGCCGCGAGTGGACGAGCATCCGACCGGGCAACCGCATCGGCGTGCTGGCGGAGATCGTGGGTGCGCTGCCGATGGAACCCTCGCTGCGCGTGGCCAAGATTCACGCGAGCGCCGATGGCGCCATCGTGCTGGACACCTTCGAGTTCGGCGAGCAGCCGCTGTACGACGCGAAGGATGCGGCGCAATCCGCGCGCGTGGACGCGGCCATTCGCTGGGCGCGCGAGCATGGACTGGACTGGAAGGAGTCGGAGATCCGCGCGTACGCGGCCGGCTGCGCCGCCGACTACATCGCCACGCTGACGCCGCTTCGCCTGAGCAAGCACCTGTCGCTGTTCCAGCGCGTGAGCGGCTCCGACGGCACCGAAGTGGAGCTGGAGGCGGAGAGCGAGCCCAACCAGAGCCGCATCACGCTGGCCTTCTCGAACGCGCGCACGCGCACCATGCTGGAGCGCACGGCGGTGCTGCTGGGCGCCGCCAAGGTGAGCATCCTGCGCGCCTATCTGGATCAGGTGAAGGATGCGCCGCACGGCAGCGTGACCTTCCTCGGCTTCGTGGTGCAGACGACCGACGGCAAGGCCATCGACCCCAAGAGCGACCTGTGGAAGCGCGTGCGTGCAGAAATGCAGCGCGTGAAGTGGCTCAACTTCGACATCCTGCACCTGGCCTCGCGCCACGAGGGCATCGGGCTGCAGCGCGCCGAGGCGGTGATGGCCTTCTGCCATCTCGTGCACCAGACGCTGGTGCACAAGGATCGTCTGGCCTACAGCTTCAGCCGCATCCTGGCGGCCGCGGAAGCCGCCATGGACCTCACGCTGAAGGTGATCGACCTGTTCGGCGAGCGCTTCAACCCCGACCAGACGCTGGATGAGGGCACGTTCGCGCGTCGCGCGGCCGCCCTGCGCGGCGAGATCGAGCAGCGACGCTCGGTGGATGGTGGGCAGCTGATCCTGAACCGCATGCTGGACGCGGTCGAGGCCACGCTGCGCACGAACTACTGGCTGACCAGTCGATTCGGCCTGGCGCTGCGCCTGGATCCCGCGCTGCTGAAGGACGAGCAGCGACCCGAGCTGCCGTGGGGCGCCTTCTTCGTGCACGGTCGCGGCTACAACGGCTTCCACGTGCGCTTCAAGGAGATCGCGCGCGGCGGCCTGCGCGTGATCCGCCCGCGCGACACCGTGCAGCACGCCCGCGAGGCGGACAAGCTGTACGACGAGGTGTACGGCCTCAGCTTCGCGCAGCAGCAGAAGAACAAGGACATTCCCGAAGGCGGCGCCAAGTGCGCCATTCTGGTGGAGCCCGCGGCCGACCCCACGCGCTGCGTGAAGAGCTTCGTGGACAGCCTGCTCGACCTGATCACCACCGATCCCGCGGTCACCAGCCGCATGGTGGATCGACTGGGCCGTCAGGAGTTCATCTATCTCGGGCCGGACGAGAACATCACCCCCGATCACATCGAGTGGATCGTGGCGCGTGCGCGTCGTCGCGCCTACCCGCTGCCCACCGCGTTCATGAGCAGCAAGCCCGGCGCCGGCATCAACCACAAGGTGTACGGCGTGACCAGCGAGGGCGTGAACGTGTTCCTGGAGGTGGCGCTGAAGTCGGTCGGCATCGACCCGCGCAAGCAGCCCTTCACGGTGAAGATCACCGGTGGTCCGGACGGCGACGTGGCCGGCAACATGATGCGCATCCTGGACCGCGACTACGGCCAGAACGCGCGCATCGTGGGCGTGGCCGACGGCAGCGGCGTGGGCGAGGATCCGGATGGCCTGGATCACGCGGAACTGCTGCGACTGTTCAAGGAAGGCCTGCCGATCGCCAGCTTCAGCAAGGCCAGGCTGGGCAAGCGCGGCAAGGTGGTGGGCGTGGACGAGCCGGATGGCGCGCGTCTTCGCAACACCATGCACAACCGCCTCGTCACCGACGCGTTCGTGCCGGGCGGCGGCCGCCCCGCCACCATCGACGACAAGAACTGGAGCGAGTTCCTGACCAGCGACGGCGCGCCGAGCAGCAAGGTGATCTCGGAAGGCGCCAACCTGTTCCTCACCCCCGAGGCGCGTCGACAGCTCAGCGCGCGCGGTGCGGTGATCATCAAGGACAGCACCGCGAACAAGTGCGGCGTGATCTGCAGCAGCTACGAGATCCAGGCATGCATGCTGCTGAGCGACGATGCATTCCTGAAGATCAAGGCGCCGTACGTGGAGGAGGTGCTGGAGAAGCTGCGCGGCTTCGCGCGCGCCGAGGCCGAACTGCTGATGGCCGAGGGCCGTCGCCATCCCACCGTGCCGCTGCCGGAGATCAGCGCACGCATCTCGAAGGCGATCAACACCACGGCCGACACCATCCATGCGAGCATGTCGCACTGGAGCGATGCCGACCGCATGCTGGCCCGCACGCTGGTGCTGGAGCATCTGCCCGCCACGCTGGTGAAGACCGTGGGCGAGCGCCTGTGGAAGGATCTGCCCGGCCCGTACGTGGACTGGCTGATCAGCAAGCGACTCGCCAGCACCATCGTGTATCGCGAGGGCGTGGACTTCCTCAGCGGCATGGAGCCCGAGGCGGCCGCAGGCACCGCACTGCGCTACCTGCAGCGCGAGCAGGACACGCGGCGACTGATCGCCAGCCTGCGCGACGGTGGCCTGAAGGACAGCGATCGCGAGGCGGTGGCTCGACTGCTCGAGCGCAGCGGCACCCGCGGCGCACTGCTGGATTGAGCGGCGATCGTCCGTTGCGAAGGCGCTGAAACCGAGCCCGGTGGCTTCACGCCCACCAGGGCTTGGCCGGGGCCTGCTCGATCAGGCATCCCTGCAGGAACTCCACCGCGCGCACGAAGCCCTCTTCCACGCTCATGAGTGGATCCTCGTGTTCGATGCTGAGCACATGGTCGTACCCATGTCGACGCAGCATGCTCACGAAGGGTCGCCAGAACTCCGTGCCGTGGCCCCAGCCGCATGTGCGGAAGCTCCAGCTGCGGTTGTGCAGGTCGCCGTAGTGGCGCGCGTCCAGATAGCCGTTGCGCGGACCCTGATGCGGATCCAGCTCGGTGTCCTTCGCATGCACATGGAAGAGCAGGCCCGCCTCGCCCAGGTCGCGCGCGGCGAGCACCGGATCGATGCCCTGCCAGAACAGGTGCGACGGATCCAGATTGGCGCCCAGTCGCGACTTGCCCTTCACGCCGCTCGCCTTCATGGCGCGCTCGCTCAGACGGATCAGCGTGTCGCTGTTGTACACGCAGAAGCCGGGATGCGGCTCCCACGCGCAACGAACGCCGTGCTTCGACAGGGTCTTCGCGGCCGCGCTCCAGTACGGCACCAGCACCTTCTCCCACTGGTACTGCAGCACCTGCAGGAACTCGCTCGGCCATGGGCAGGTGACCCAGTTGGGCTGCGTGTCCTTGGGGCTGCCGCCCGGGCAGCCGCTGAAGGTGATCACGATGTCGGTGCCGAGCTTGGGAGCCAACTTCACCGCCGTTTCCCACGCGGCATGGTGCGCCTTCGAGATGCCGCGATCGGGATGCACCGGATTGCCGTGCACCGCGAGCGCGCTCAGCATCAGGCCGTGGTCGCGGAGGATGCCCTTGATGCGATCCTGTTCGCGCGCGCTGGCGAGCACCTTGGCGGGATCGAAGAAGGGCTTGCCTGGATAGGCGCCCACGGGAAGCTCGATCGCCTCGAGACCGTTGCGTGCGCAGAACAGACAGGCCTGTTCGAGGGGCCGGCCGGCGAAGAGTGCGCTCATGACACCGAGTTTCATGGGATGGATCTCCTGGAAAGCCGCAACGCTACCCGAAGCGCGGCCCGACGAGCTTCACGAGCCGTTCGCCGCCGTGTGGCGCGGCACGGCCACTTGCGGCACAATCCCCTGTCCATGCTGTCGCTTCCACTGCTGATTGCCCTGCTGGCGCTCGCGCCGCTCGATCCACCCGCCACGGGCGGCTCGACCACGCCGCCGGATGCGCCATCGCAGGCACCCACCGCGCCGGCGCCCACTCCGCCGAATCCCGGTGCCGGCACGAGCGACAAGGGCGATCAGGCGATCGCCACCGAGTCGAAGCAGCGCCGCCTGTGGATCGTGCTCGACTTCTACAAGGAGTTCGGCGGCACGATCGTGCGCGAGGACGACGCCACCATCGTGCTTCGCACCCCCGAGGGCGCCGAGCGCAGCGTGGATCGCAACTCGATCGTGTTCATGACGCAGCTGCTCGAGGATCCCGCCGGCACGCCCGTGATCGCGCGACTGCGCGACGGACGCACGCTGAAGGGCGAGCTTGTGCGCGACGACTTCGACGTGGCGGTGGTGTCGATCAGCGGCGTGCAGACGCGCATCCTTCGCGCCAACCTGTGGAAACTGGAACTGGAAGTGCCCTTCGATCGACGCCTGGCGCAGCTGCGCGAGAAGCTGCAGCCCGGCACGCCGGCGCAGCGCATCGTGATCGCGCGCTGGTGCATGAACGAAGGTCGCCCCGACATCGCCATCGACGAGCTGCGCGCCGTGCAGCGCATCGAGGATTCCGAGGAGGTGCAGGTGCTGCTGAAGCAGGCGCTGCTGAAGGACGAGCTGCGCCGCGGGAGTCCCACCGATCGACCTGGCAAGCGACCGACCGTGAAGCAGAAGGGATCGCCCAAGGCCGCCACCGACGCGGACGGCGAAAGTGCGCTGGCCATCACCGACGACGACGTGAATCGCATCCGCGTGATGGAGGTGAACTTCGCCCGACCACCGCGCATGGATGCCGCGCACGATCTGTGGAAGCGCATCGCGCAGGCGTATGGAACCAACGAGGCCGTGCCCGCGGAAGGCCCGGCGCGTCAGGCGATGGCCAAGTGGAAGGCGCCGCAGCTGCTGCAACTGCTTTTCACGCTGAAGGCGCGCGACCTGTACAACGAGGTGCGCGTGAACGAGGACCCCGAGCACCTGGACCTGTTCCGCCGCAAGGTGCACGACGCCTGGCTGATCCCCAACTGCGCCACCAGCCAATGCCACGGCAGCGGTGCGGCGGGTCTGCGTCTGATCGAGACGAAGGGCCGCAGTCCGCGCGCGGCCTACACGAACCTGCTCACGCTGCTCTCGGCCAAGACCACCGACGGACACCTGCTCGTGGACTTCGACCAACCCGCGCAGTCGCCGCTGCTGGACATGGCGCGACCGCGCGACAAGGCCACCCGCCCGCACCCCGATGTGCCGGGCTGGAAGGCCTCGCTGACGGACAGCCGCGGCGATCTGCCTGCAGCGGCCGAGGCATGGATCCGCGGCATGCATCGCCCCAAGCCCGACTATGGCGTGAAGATTCCGCAGCCTCCGCCGCCGGTGCAGGCTCCGGAAAATGGCGGCGAACGGTAGTAGACTGCCGCGTCCCATGAGCCCGTCACGCAACGCCTCCGTCATCCTGCTCGCCTCGCTCTCGTTCGCCGTGACGGGTTGCAATCTGGAGCCCTCGCCCGCCGTCGAGGCAGCCGCGAAGCTGAAGCAGACGATCGACAAGGCGAGCAAGCTGATGGCCGAGGCGGCCGTGGAGGATCCCGAGGGCAACCGCAAGACGGCCGAGGCGCTTCGCAGCGCTGCAGGCAGCGCCACCGCCCCCGCCGGCGCGACCGCATCGCAGAAGGCCGCCTTCGCCATGGTGAGCAGCCAGCTGCAACGCGAGGCCGGTCGTCTGGACATGGTGGCCGCCGAACGCGCCGTGAGCCAGATGCATCGCCTGACCATGTCGATCCGCACCGCGGCATCCGCCGCGCAGCAGCTGGCCTTCCTGTCCGACATGGCCGGCAAGGGTTCCAGCGAGGCGCGCGAGCAGATCCAGTCGCTGATCGATGCCAAGAAGGTCGAGATCTCGGCGCTGGAGGACGCGATCACCAAGCTCACCGAGGCCAGCGACGCGCTGGCCTCCACCACCACGACCAAGTCCGCCGACGCCAAGGCCAAGGAGCTGGAGGCGAACGGCATGCGCTCGAAGGCCGTGGCCAAGGCGGGCATCGATGCCGCATCGGAGTCGATGAAGCAGGCGATCGCGCTGCATGTGGAGGCGGCCCAGGCGCAGATGCAGCTGAATCAGGTGAACGCCGAGCTGCTGTTCTGCAAGGAGCGCCTGATCACGCGGCAGTCGGCCGTGGAGCGCCTGCAGCGCGAACTCACCCAGCTCGATGATTTCGATGCAGGTCGCAAGAGCGCCGCCACGGCGCTGCGCAGCGAGATGGACAAGGAGATGGAGAATGCCAGCGCCGCGGCCAAGGCGCTGCATGCGTTGGCGGATGGCGATGCGAAGGCCCTGCACGAAAGCGCCGCGGAGGCGCTGGAGCGTGCGGCATCGCTGGCGCAGCAGTCCCAGTCGGCACCCGGCGACGCGGGCAAGTCGGCCAAGGCTTCGGCGGCCTCGGCGCAACTGGCGCTGGCGCGCGTGTGCGAGCAGCGTGCACTGGCCGCGGCGGATGCCGCGGCGGCGTTCGACGCGATGGCGGCACTGGCATCGGGCGGCCCATGGGGTGGCTACGCATCGGCATCACGCACCGAGCGTGATCAGGCGGTGGCCAAGGCAAGCGAATCGGTGGAAGCCGCGATCAACGTGCTGCCCGATTCGCAGGATCCGGTGGCCGTTGCGCTGCGCAGCCGCATCGATCAGGCGAAGGTGAACCTGAGCAACATGAAGCCAGCCGCGCCCGCCGACAAGCCCGCCGATTCGGCACCAGCGGCGGAAGCCGCGGTCCCAGCAGCAACCGATGCGCCTGCGGAGAAGCCTGCGGATGAAACGCCCGCGGCGGAGCCGGCTCCTGAAACGCCCGCAACTGAACCTGCCGCCGAGCCGGCGCCCGCACCGGCGCGCTGAGCCGGCGCCCTGCCTCACGCGCGGCCAGTCACCAAACCCAACGCTGTTCAGCGCACGACGCGTGCTCGGATGCGATGCGTCGCACGCTTGAGGCACCAATAACGACCC
>CAIPQY010000156.1 GCA_903867275.1 uncultured bacterium
GCAGAATCAGTAGTTCGGCGTGGGTGGGCGATAGTCGCTGAGCTTGATCGAACGGAACCACTCGATCGTGCGCTTCAACCCCTCGTCGAGCGCCACCTTCGGCTGCCAATCGAGCTTCGCCTTCGCCAGCGAAATGTCGGGCCGGCGGCGCGCCGGGTCGTCGGCCGGCAGCGGCTTGCCGGTGCCCACCGTCGACTTGCTGCCCGCGATGGCCACCACCTTCTTCGCGAGTTCCAGCACCGTGAACTCGTCCGGGTTGCCCAGGTTCACCGGGCCCGTGAAGTCATCCGATGCGTTCATCATGCGGATCAGGCCGTCGATCATGTCGTCCACGTAGCAGAAGCTGCGCGTCTGCGAACCATCGCCGTACAGGGTGATGCTTTCGCCCGCCAGCGCCTGGCGGATGAAGTTGCTCACCACGCGACCGTCGAAGGGATGCACGCGCGGGCCATAGGTGTTGAAGATGCGCACCACCTTGATGCGCACACCATGCTGGCGGTGGTAGTCGAACATCAGCGTCTCGGCGGCGCGCTTGCCCTCGTCGTAGCAGGCACGCGGGCCGATCGGATTCACGTTGCCGCGATAGCTCTCGGGCTGCGGATGCACATCGGGATCGCCGTACACCTCGCTGGTGCTGGTGTGCAGGATGCGGGCGCGCACGCGCTTGGCAAGCCCCAGACTGTTGATCGCACCCATGACGCTGGTCTTCATGGTCTTGATCGGGTTGTACTGGTAGTGCCCCGGCGCGGCCGGGCAGGCGAGGTTGTAGATCTCGTCCACCTCGAAGCGGAACGGATCCACCACGTCGTGGCGCACCAGCTCGAAGTTGTGGCAGTCGAGCAGGTGATCCACGTTGCCCTTCTGGCTGGTGAAGAAGTTGTCGAGGCAGATCACGTCGTGCCCTTCGCGCACCAGCCTGTCGCAGAGGTGCGAACCCAGGAATCCGGCGCCGCCAGTGACGAGAATCCGCTTCAGCATTTCCCAAAGGTAGCCGACCCGGCCCCTCGACGCAGGCGCGCGCGTCGGCGACGATGGCGGCATGCGCGAACGATGGGCCCTTGGCACGATGACCGGAACCAGCCTTGATGCGCTGGATGTTTCCCTGATCCGCGCATCGGGCGAAGGCCTGTCGATGCGCGTGCAGATCGAGGGGCATGCAACGCACGATCTGGGCGGGCTTCGGCCGCGGCTTCGTGCCGCCGCCGAAGGCGCTGCCCTGAGCGCACGCGAATTCGCGTCGCTGGCGCTCGATTTCGGACGCATGCATGCCGAGGCGATGCAGGCCATGGCCGGTGAACGCAGCATCGACCTTGCGGCCATCCATGGCCAGACCATCTTCCACGCACCCCCTCTGTCATGGCAGTTGGTGAACCCTTGGCCCGTGGCGCACGCGCTTCGATGCCCGGTGGTGAGCGACCTGCGGGGCGCCGACCTTGCGCTCGGGGGCCAGGGCGCACCGATCACGCCTCTGGCCGACTGGATCCTGTTTCGAGACGACGCGCCGCAGGTCATCGTGAATCTCGGTGGCTTCTGCAACATCACCTGGCTGCCGGGCGCCGATGCAACGATGGACGCGATCGGCGGCGCCGACGTGTGCCCATGCAACCACCTGCTGGATGCCGCCGCGCGCACGGCGCTGCAGCAACCCTACGATCGCGATGGCGCATGCGCCGCATCCGGCACCCCGTCGCCCGATGCGCGAGACGAACTGCTCGCGTTGCTGCAGCACGCCACCCGGGCCGGCCGCTCGCTGGGCACCGGCGATGAAGCCGTGACATGGGTCGCTCGACACGCCCGCTCGCTCCGACCCGCCGATCTGCTGGCCACCACCTGCGACGCGATCGGCGCACACATCGGCGCCACCGCCATGCTGCGAGCTCCGAACGCGCAACAACTGGTGTTGGCGGGAGGTGGCGCCCGCAATCGCGCACTGTGTGCGTCCATGCAGCGTGGTGCCGGGGGCGTTCCAACCCGCCACAGCGCGGATCGTGGCGTGCCCGTGGAAGCCCGCGAATCAGCCGAAATGGCGGTACTTGGGCTGCTTGCGCACGATGGCGTGCCCATCACGCTGCCCGCCGTCACGCGGCGCGGCGCCACACACGCGCGCGATGGTCTCTGGTGCCTGCCCGCGACCTGAACCAAATCTTCACGGCCACCCAACAGGTTCCATTGAGCTTGCGACCGGGTTGCGTCTAGCCTGCGCCGGATGACGCGTCCCACCGTGCTGATCGTCGAGGATGAACGCGAGATCGCCGACCTCGTCCAGTTCCACCTGCAACGGGCAGGATTCGACGCCTCGATCGCGCACCGCGGCAAGGCGGCTCTGGAGTTCATCCGCAAGACGCCGCCTGATGTGGTGGTTCTTGACCTGATGCTGCCGGACCTCGATGGTCTGGAGATCTGTCGGCGCATCCGCGCCAGCGACGAGCACCGCCGCATCGGCGTGATCATGGTCACCGCAAAGGGCGACGAAGCCGATGTGGTGGCCGGCATCGAGCTGGGCGCAGACGACTACCTGAGCAAGCCGTTCAGTCCGCGCGTGCTGGTGGCCCGCGTGAAGAGCGTGATGCGCCGCAGCACCGATGCCAAACCCGCCGCGCCGCGACGCATCGATCTGGCCGGCGGCCGGCTCGGCGTGGATCCCGAGCGCCATGTCACCACCATTGACGGCAAGCCCGTCGAACTCACCCTGACCGAGTTCGGCATGCTGCACTTCCTGGCCCTGCGCCCGGGATTCGTTCGAACACGGGACCAGATCATCACCGCCGTGCATGGCCGAAACGTGGTGCTTTCCAGCCGAACCGTGGATGTGCACATGACCGCACTGCGCCGCAAGATGGGCGAGCTGGGGGCGCTCATCGAGACCGTGCGCGGCGTCGGCTATCGTTTCGCTGAAGGCGATGCCGCCTCAGTGGAATGAACCCCAGAACCGCCACCCACATCCTGCTTCCCGCCGCCTCGCTGCTCGCCATCGCGATCGCGTGGGTGTCGGCCGGTCCTGCCGTGGCGGCCGGCGTGGGCGCGGCGACATCGGCGATGTGGCTGGTGTGGTCGCTGCGACTGTCGCGTGACGCGCATCGCCTGTCGGATGCCATGCATCGCATCGCCGAGGGCGGGCGCACATCGCTTCCGATGCAGGTGCATGATGCGCTCGAGGGCATCAGGCGGAACGCCGGCGAACTCGCCACATCGGTTCGCGCGGCCCGCGATGCCGCCGCGAACGAACGCCTGCGTCGGCGCATCCTGCAGGAGGCGCTGCACGAGGGCCTGGTGATCCTCGATGCGCAGCAGCATGTGCTGGATGCCAACGACATCGCGGGATGGCTGCTGGGCTTCGATCCCGAGTCCGCGCGCGGCCGCCTGTTGCAGGAGTGCACACGCAGTCCAGCGCTCAACGACGCCGTCGCGCATGCGTTCACCGCGGGTGGTCGCGAGCAGCGCGACATCGAACCGCCTGGTGTGCCGGGCCTGGTCACCGAGGTGCGCGTGGCCTGCGTGGCCGACGAAGCGGGCCGACCCGCCGGCGCCCTGCTGCTGCTGTCGGATGTCACGGCGGCGCGCTCGCTCGAGCGCATGCGCAGCGATTTCGCGGCCAACGTGAGTCACGAGCTGCGCACCCCCATCACCAACATCCGCGGCTATGTCGAGACGCTGCTGCAGGTGGGCATGGAGGATCCCGAAACTTCGCGACGCTTCCTCGACATCGTGCACCGAAACGCGTCGCGGCTCGGCGCGCTCGTGGAGGACCTGCTCTCGCTCTCCTTCGTGGAGAGTCCGGGCTCGCGGGAGCGCCTCGAGATGGCCGACGTCACGGTGGATCGCCTGTTCGACTGGGTGGAGGCCGAACTGGGCCCCGCTGCGGAAGCACGCGGCATTCGCCTGACGCGCAACGCCAGCCCCAGCCTGTCGGTGCACGCCAACACGCTGCTTGCCGAGCAGGCCATCGGCAACCTGGTCAGCAACGCCATCCGCTACGCGACGGACGGGACCGTGGTCGAACTCGGAGCGACATCCGCCGCCGACGGCGTGGACATCACCGTGCGGGATCAGGGCCCGGGCATCCCGGAACGCCACCTGCCGCGACTGTTCGAGCGCTTCTATCGCGTGGAGACCGCGCGCGACCGCGAACGCGGCGGCACCGGCCTGGGCCTTGCGATCGTGAAGCACATCGCCATGGTGCACGGCGGCGACATCCGGGTGGACAGCGCGCTCGGGCGAGGAAGCGTGTTCACGCTTCGATTGCCTCATGCCGGTGCGGATGCCTCGCCATGAAATGGCCCATTTGGACCAATTCCAAGCCCTGTGTGGCCGATCCTGAACACGTTCTTGACACGGATCGGGCACCCTCCGCCCCACCGCGGTTCGCCCGCGCACGCGCCTCGCAACACCCTGGACCCGGAACCATGCGAACCCGATTCATCCTCCTGACCGCGACCGCCGTTGCCCTGCTTTCCGTTGCCGCCTCCGCGCCGCAGTCCGGGAGCCAGCTCGCCACCCTGAAGGGCGAAATCCGCGTCGACGGCAGCAGCACCGTCTACCCCATCACCGAGGCGGTGGCGGAGGACTTCAGCAAGGCCGCCAAGGGCGTCCGCACCACGGTGGGCGTCAGCGGCACCGGCGGCGGCTTCAAGCGCTTCTGCAAGGGCGAAACGGACATCAGCGATGCCAGCCGCCCGATCACGAAGAGCGAGGCGGAGACCTGCAAGAGCGCCAACATCGAGTTCGTGGAGTTGCCGGTGGCCTATGACGGCCTGTGCATCGCGATCAGCAAGCAGAACACCTGGGCAACCAAGTTGACGGTGGACCAGATCAGGAAGATCTACAGCGCGAGCGGAACCGCCAAGACATGGAAGGATCTGGACAGCGCGTGGCCCGATCGCGCGATCAAGGTGTACAGCCCCGGCACCGACAGCGGCACCTTCGACTACTTCAAGGAAGTCACCGTGGGCAAGGACGGCAAGGTGCGCTCCGACATGAGCGTGAGCGAGGATGACAATGTGCTGGTGAACGGCGTGGCCGGCGACCGCGACGCGATCGGATACTTCGGCTTCGCCTACTACGTCGAGAACAAGGACAAGCTGGTCGCCGTGGCCGTGGACAACGGCAAGGGCGCCGTGCTGCCCACCGATGCCACCATCCTGGATGGCTCCTACGAGCCCTTCAGTCGCCCCGTGTTCATCTACGTGAACCGCAAGTCCGCCGACCGCCCGGAGATCGGCGCATTCGTGGACTTCTACCTGCAGCAAGCCGCCGCGTTGTCGAAGGAGGTGGGCTACACCCCGCTTCCGGAGTCGATCTACGGCACCGCCAGAACCAACTGGAAGGCGCGACGCACGGGCACGCAGTTCCTGGACGTCAAGGGTGACAAGGTGAGCGGTTCGCTGGCGAACGTGTACAAGTGAACGCGCCCCTGCCCACGCCCGCCCTGCTCGCCACGCGCGCCGCTCAACGCGGCACGCTTCGTTCAACGGCGCTTCGGGACAGCCGCGAACGGCTGGTGCGCGGAGCGCTCGTGCTCACATCCGTGTTCAGCGTCGGCATCACCTTCGCGATCATCCTCACGCTGGCGTGGGAGACCTTCCACTTCATCCAGCTGCCGGAAGTCACGCTCTCCGATTTCCTGCTGGGAACCACCTGGAGCCCGCTGCTGGGAGCGGAGAAGCACTTCGGCATCTGGCCGCTGGTGTGCGGCACCTTCCTGGTGGCGAGCGTCGGCGCCGCCTTCGCGTTGCCCGTGGGCCTGATCAGTGCGGTGTATCTGAGCGAATACGCGCGGCCCGGCGTGCGCGCCACGCTGAAGCCGGTGCTTGAACTGCTCGCGGGCGTTCCCACGGTGGTTTTCGGATTCTTCGCGCTCACGGTGATCACGCCCGCGCTGCAGGGACTGTGCCAGTTTCTCTTCGGCGCCCCCATCTTCCCCGGCTACAACGCCACCGGCGCGGGCCTGGCCGTGGGCATCATGATCCTGCCCATCGTGTGCTCGCTCAGCGAGGACGCGTTGCGCGCGGTGCCGCGATCGCTGCGCGAGGGCGCCTACGCGCTGGGCGGCACGCGCTTCGACGTGAGCGTGCGCGTGGTGGTGCCGGCGGCGCTCAGCGGCATCATGGCCAGCTTCTTCCTGGCCATCACGCGCGCGATCGGCGAGACCATGATCGTGGCGCTGGCGGCCGGCGGCCTGGCGCACCTCACGCTGAACCCCGCCAGCGAGACGCAGACCATGACCGCCTACATGGTGCAGATCTTCCTGGGTGATGCACCCGCCTTCGGGGTGGAGAACCTGTCCAGCTATGCGGTGGCCGCGGTGCTGTTCACGCTGACGCTCGGCATGACCGTGCTGGGCAACATGCTGCTGCGACTCTTCCGGGAGGAGTACGAATGACCGGCGCGCCACGAAGCCAGGCGGCGCGCGTGCTGCGCAACCGCGGGTTCCTCACCCTGTGCCTGGCGTGCACCACGCTTGCGGTGCTGGCACTGTTCCTGCTGCTGGGCAGCGTGTTCATGCAGGGATGGCACGGGCTCATCGATCAGGAGGCGGTCAAGGCCGTCTTCTCCGAAGGCCACCTCTCGAGCATCCCGAACCTGATCCGCTGGAGCTTCTTCACCGAATACGCCAGTCGCCGCCCCGACGCCGCCGGCATCCGCGCGCCGCTGCTCGGCAGCGTGTGGGTGTGCGTCACCTGCATGGTGTGCAGCCTGCCGCTGGGCGTGGGCACCGCGGTGTACCTGGAGGAATTCGCGCGACGCAACCGCTTCAACCGATTCGTGGAGCTGAACGTGCGCAACCTCGCGGGCGTGCCCAGCATCGTGTACGGCATCATCGGACTCACCGCGTTCAGTCGCATGTTCGGACTGATCGGCAACGCGGACGGCCAGCCCATCCAGTTCGGCGACCCCGATTCGCTCTTCAGCCTGCGCCTGCCCTTCGGGCAGAGCGTGCTGGCCGGCGGGCTCACGCTGATGCTGGTGATCCTGCCGATCATCATCATCGCGTCGCAGGAGGCACTGCGCGCGGTGCCCAAGAGCCTGCGTCAGGCCAGCCATGCGCTGGGCGCAACCACATGGCAGACCACCTGGCATGTCACGCTGCCCGCGGCGATTCCCACCATCCTCACCGGCGCGATCCTGGCGCTCAGCCGCGCGCTCGGCGAAGCGGCCCCCCTTCTGGTGCTTGGCATTCCGGTGTTCATCACCAGCACGCCGCAGGGACCGATGAGCAACTTCACCGTGCTGCCATTCCAGATCTTCAACTGGGCGGGTCGACCGCAGGCCGCCTTCCATGACCTGGCCGCCTCTGGCATCATCGTCCTGCTCGCGGTGCTGCTCAGCTTCAATGGCCTGGCCATCTACCTGCGCCACCGCCTTCAGAAGACCTCCGCATGACCCTGCACAACACCCGAACCATGAACGACGTGCACACCCCGACATCCACGAGTCTGACCCCGAAGCCGACGAGCGGCGACGCCGCAGCGCTCGACAGCGCCGGCGTGTCCATCCATGTCAAGGCCTTCAACGCCTGGTACGGATCGTTCCAGGCCATCCACGACCTGACGCTCGACATCCCGCGGCAGCGCGTGACAGCGCTCATCGGCCCCAGCGGCTGCGGCAAGAGCACGTTCCTGCGCTGGATCAACCGCATGAACGACATGATCGCCACGGCGCGCGCGGATGGCGTGCTGACCCTGGATGGACACAACCTGCTCGATCAGGACCACGATCTGGTGGAACTGCGCCGGCGCGTGGGCATGGTCTTCCAGAAGCCCAACCCGTTCCCCAAGAGCATCTACGACAACATCGCCTTCGGCCCTCGCCTGCACCGCAACATGACGCGCAGCGAGCTGGACGACCTGGTGGAGCAGAGCCTTCGCGCGGCGGCCATCTGGGACGAGGTGAAGGACCGACTGCACGCGAGCGCGTTGGGCCTTTCCGGCGGCCAGCAGCAGCGCCTGTGCATCGCGCGCGCCATCGCCGTCGGCCCCGAAGTGCTGCTGATGGACGAACCCTGCTCGGCGCTGGATCCGCGCAGCACGGCAAGCATCGAGGCGCTGATCCGCGAACTGCGCAACCAGTTCACCATCGTGATCGTCACGCACAACATGCAGCAGGCGGCGCGCGTGAGCGACATCACCGCCTTCTTCTAC